>NZ_JBXBAV010000009.1:0-45803 GCF_056783245.1 Flavobacterium sp. TC780
AAGGTTAATACATGCTCCTGTTGTTAGGGAGGCAGCACCTAAGCAGGAACACTAGACTCATTTAAAACAGCTGCTTTCTTAAAAAACAAACCATCCTTAGCCATTGTATAATACACTCTGGCACCAGCCATTATTAGACCATTATTACAAGCAAAAGTCGAAATCATAATCATAATTGCAATGATTAATGTTCCAATATTTCCAAAAATATATCGTGATGCCACAACTGCAACTCTATCCGATTTTGCAGTAGCAATCTCATCCAAAGGAATAACAGCCAAGTACATTAAGTTTGTCAAAACATAGATAATCGTGACTATAAAAGTTCCTAAAAACAAACTAAAACCCACATTCCGTTTTGGATTTTTAATTTCACCCGCAATAAAAGTCACTCCATTCCAGGCATCACTAGAGAACAAAGACCCAACCATAGCAGCTGAAATCCCCGTAATCAATGCTGTTCCTCCAATTGGAAGCCAAGATTTAGTATCCGCATCAAAAGCTCGTGTAGACCAGGCATCTGCCCAATTCGCATCCCAAATAGAAGCTTTCGCACCTAGTGTTAATCCAAAAACAATTAATCCTAAAAGTGATAGAATTCCTAATAATCGTTAAAACTGTCTGCAATATTTTACTGTTTTTAACTTCACGACTATTAATATATGTTAAGAAAACAATCGTAACAATAGAAACCAATTGAGCTGCATTTAAATGAAAAGCACCTCTGCCTCAAAAAGTATATTCTCATCGCTAAATGGCTCATAAAGATAAGCGGCAAATTTCGCAAAAGCGACACCTACAGTACAATTGTACCAGTCTGAATAACTGCAAAAAAACTCCATCCGTACAAAAAAGCTATTAATTTGTTATAAGCCTCTTTTAAGTAAACATACTGCCCACCTGCTTTTGGAAACATAGCACTTAATTCTCCATAACTCACTGCCGCAATAACTGTAATTAATCCCGAAATCAGCCAAATCATTGTTAGCCCAACCAGCAGAACCCACTTGTCGAGCAATATCGGCACTCACAATAAATATTCCCGAACCTATCATAGACCCAACTACAAGCATAGTTCCATCTAATAATCCGAGCTCTCTTTTAAAATCTTCTGGTTTGTTTTCTTGCATATATTTTGGTTTTTGGTTAGCTAAAAAGTAATATAATTTTTTTTGGAAACCTTAATTTTTACATCATTGATTTTTGAGCTTATACCATAGTCCTAATCATTCTTTTTAACAACATCACCAAACAGAGCAAGGCCTGAGCTGTTTTTATTTACAATACACAATAAAAAATCAATAAATAACCACTCCTCAATTATCCCTTTTTAGCATCCAAAAACTTAATCACAATATAACCAATACTTTACCAATAATTATTTTTGAAAAAATAATTTCGTTTAATCATATAAGAAAAAGACAAAATTATGTAATCTTCCTATAAATGAACAAATTAACTTTACATTAGGCGCCTTACAAAATAACTAATTGAGTCATTTTATAATACTAATTATAAAAAAGAGTCTTATTCGTTTATTGTTTGTCGCTGCTAATTTTTGAGTTAATCATTTATTCTTTTAATAAAAACGAGTCTAACAAATAACCTTTGCACTATGAAAATATTAAAAAGCATAAACATAGTAAGGCGTAATTTAATGCATCGTTTAACCAAAAATATTGGTAACTCAGAACTCAATAAGAAAGGTGACTCAATCTCTAAAACCGAAATTAAAAGAGTGCTAATTTCCAGACCAAATGCCAGATTAGGAAACCTTTTATTAATTACTCCACTACTAGAAGAAGTTATGAATACGTTTCCTGAATGCAAAATAGATTTATTTGTGAAAGGAAACTTAGCTCCTATATTATTCAAAAATTATGATAATGTCGATAAAATAATCCAATTACCTAAAAAACCTTTTAAAAATTTAGTCCAATATATTAAAGTTTGGATATCTATCCGAAAAAAACAATACGACATTGCAATTAATGTCGATAAAAATTCTTCATCTGGAAGACTTTCAATCAAGTTTTTCAAATTCTAAATTAAAATTCTTTGGTGATCCTGCTACCGAAGACATTCAATTAAAATATGACGATTATGAGCATATTGCAAAATACCCAATATATAATTTCAGGAGCTATTTAAACGCAATTAACATTACTCCCAACAATATTCCAATTGGCGCACTAAATCTCAAATTAAACAATTCGGAAATTATCAAAGGAAAAGAAACATTAAACAATTTAGTTAATAACGATAAAAAAACACTCTGTATATATACCTATGCAACTGGTGACAAATGTCATTCGAAATTATGGTGGGGAAAATTTTATAAAAAATTAAAAATCAAATACCCTAATTATAATATTATCGAAATTTTACCAATTGAAAATGTCTCACAAATTAACTTTAAAGCTCCTCATTTTTACAGTAAAGATATACGCGAAATCGGAGCATTAATTGCAAACACCGAAGTTTTTATTGGTGCCGATTGCGGAATCATGCATTTAGCTAGTTCCGTACAAACACCTACAATTGGGTTATTTTCTATTAGCGAACAAAAAAAATATGAACCCTACTACAATAATAGTATTGCCATAAATACTAATAAAACTTCTATTTTACAATCTATCAAAATCATTGCATACATGATTAGTCACAACTTATCACTTCGAGTTACCACTACATCAACAATTATAGCTTTATATTAAATAAAATTATGATTTTTAGTAACTATATTAAATTTTAATCGTCTATTACTAATATATACTTAAAATATAGCAACCAAAAATCATCAATCATAGTGAAAAAAAAAATTCAAATCACTCTTTATTTAAAGTGCTTGTTTTTAGCGTTCTTTTTCAATTAATTTTGGCAAACACAAGTATTGCACAGACTAAGGCCGACAAAATAAATGAACTACTAAGCTTATATTCAAAATACGATCAGTTTACAGGAACTGCCCTTGTAACAGAAAATGGTCAGATTATTTATAAAAAAGGTTTTGGATTAGCCAATATGGAATGGAAAATCCCCAACCAACCTAATACAAAATTCAGATTAGGTTCTATTACTAAACAATTTACAGCACTATCAATACTCCAACTAGCGGAACAAGGAAAACTTAAACTAGATGTTCCAATATCTACTTATCTTCCTGACTACTCTAAAACTAATGGCGACAAAATAACTATTCATCAATTACTAACACACACAGCAGGAATACCTAATTACACTTCATTTCCTAATTTTTTTCCAGATATTAGCCGAAATCCATATACACCAGAAGTTTTTATAAAAACATTTGCCGATTTACCACTTCAATTCAAACCAGGAGAAAAATTTACTTATAGCAACTCTGGTTATTTTGTATTGGGTTACATCATAGAAAAAGTCACCGGAAAAACTTATGAGCAATACCTACAAGAAAACATTTTCACTCCACTTAAGATGATTAATTCAGGATACGACCACCATAATGTCATTTTAGAAAATAGAGCTACTGGATATGAAAGAAACGGAAAAATTTATGTAAACTCACGTTATATAGATATGTCTCTTCCTTACGCTGCTGGTTCTCTATATTCGACTGTAGAAGATTTATACTTATGGGATCAGGCTCTTTATTCTGAAAAACTAATATCGGCTAAATACAGAGATTTATTATTTGGTAAATATATTCCTGCTGGACCACCATCTTATTATGGATACGGCTGGTCTATTGAAGATGTCAACATTGGAAAATCAGACGAAAAAGTACAAATTGTCGAACACGGTGGAGGCATAAATGGTTTCAACACATTAATCACCCGAATTCCTTCATCTAAAGATTTGATAGTTTTATTAAATAATACTGGTGGAGCAAATCTCAATGAGATGTGTCGGGCAATAAGAGCCATTTTATATGACATGCCTAAGAGATCTAGCGCATATGCTTTTTTAGATGTTATTAAATCCCGAGGACTAGAAGCTGGCTTAGCAAAACTAAAAGAGCTCAACAAATCTGATGAATATACTATTAAGGAAAATGAAATGAACAACGCTGGATATCAATTATTACAGTCAGGAAAAACCAAAGAGGCTATCGTTATTTTTAAAATAAATGCTGATACTTTTCCTAAATCTGCAAATGTATATGATAGCTTAGGTGAAGCCTATTTAAAAGACGGAGATAAAAAACTTGCTATTATAAACTATAAAAAATCATTACAATTTAATCCAAAAAATGAAAATGCAAAAAAAGTATTAGAAGAAATATCTAAATAATAAACTCATTGGAACAACCGTAATTGGGTACAATTACGGTTTTGTTTTATAAAATTAAAAGCTATGACAACTTCAAAACCCAAAAATATTGATGAATATATTGCTGCTTTTCCATCTGAGACTCAGGAAATATTAGAACAAGTCCGTCAAACAATAAAAAAAGCTGCTCCCAATGCCAAAGAAAAAATTAGCTATGCTATTCCTACCTTTACTCTTAATGGAAACTTAGTTCACTTTGCAGCTTTCAAGAATCATATCGGTTTTTATGCAATGCCCTCAGGCAACGAAGCTTTTCAGGAAGAACTATCTGCCTATAAATCAGGAAAAGGCTCAATTCAATTCCCTTTAGACAAACCTATCCCTTTGGATTTAATAACTAAGATTGTAAACTTTCGGGTTACAGAAAATTTAGAAAAATAAAAAAGTAGATTTTTTAACTGAATATTTTTTAAAATAAGCTCAAATATATTTCAGAGATACTTATTGTAAAACGCGATTAACTTGTGTAAAGTTTCTTTCGTAATATGCCTCTTTTGTCGAGGACACAATAACACCACGATGAACTGAGGAATGAATGAATTTAATTTCACCATCGTTAGCTTCTATTACCATTCCAACATGATTTATCTGGCGTCTTCCATTTGTTTTAAAGAAGATTAGATCTCCTTTTTTTGCCTCTTCTGAAGCAATTTTAACTCCAATACGAGATTGTTCAATTGAACTTCTAGGCAATTTGATATCAAAACTACCAAATGTTGTAACCATTAAACCCGAACAATCAAAACCTGATCTAGTTGTACCACCTGAGCGATAACGAACTCCTACATTTTCGGTTGCATTTAAAACCAGTTGGTTTAATAAGTCTGAGTTATGAGTAAATCTTCCTTCAGTTGTTGTAGCAGTATCTTTTACAACTACTGTTGCTACTGCAGTAGCGGTATTATCAATTGAAGTTTTAGCTTCTTCTTGTACATTATTCTCAACGTAAGTTCCTGAAGGATGAATTTTTAAAACTGAACCTACTGGTAATCTCTTTTTTATAAATGGATTTTGTTTTTCTAATTCAGCAACTGTAAGTCCGTATTGTTTAGCAATTGCATATTTAGTTTCTTTAGGCAAAACCTTCCGTACAATTTCAGCTTCTGCCGTTTTTTCAATTATCTCTGGCTGAGTTGTAGTAATTGATACATTCTCTAATGAAGCTATTTCTTCTTGAGAATTGGCTTTTATAATTGGCTTAGCATTTCCTGGAATTATAATTTGCTGCCCTATTTTAAGTCCTTCGCTTTCTAATTTTGGATTGGCTTTTTTAAGATCTTCAACTGTAAGTTGGTATTGCTTTGAAATTCCATACAATGTTTCTTTTGCTAAAATTTCATGTGTAGTAGTTTCTTGAAGACTATTTGTTACATTACTTGCAATTACTTCTTTGGTCTTTTTTGTTTTATTAGCAATCGTTTTTTGTGAACTTGGAATTAGCAAGATTGAATTTAGTTTCAATAACTTACTTGCTTTAGGATTTAAATCAAGAATATCTTTAACTTTTACATTGTATTTTTTTGCTATTACACTAACATTTTCTCCTTTAGAAATTTTGTGCTTGATATATTTTTCTTGTGAAAAAACACCAAAACTAAAAAAAAACAATGCTAATACTAGTACAAAACTTTTCATTCTTATTCAAATTACATTCGCAGATTCTATTTAATTCATTTTAAAAAATCAAAAAACAACAATCTAAATTACTTAAAAAGCTAATTTAACTTATTAAACTAAAAATCACTAATTTTTAACAACTCTTTATATTCAAATTAACAAATTCCGCATAAAACATAATCGTTCTATATTAATTTAATTATTTTTTACTAAAAAATAGTACTACTTTTAAACAAGGAATAACCGACTAAAAATAACATTCTTGAAAAAGCTAATTTTAATTTCCGTACTCTTTCCTGCAATATTAATTGCTCAAAGTATAAAAGGAATTGTCATTTCTCAAAAAGATAATATTTCAGTTGAAAATACTAATGTATTTGCATTGTCTAGTAAAGTTGGAACTATAACCGATGAAAACGGTAAATTCTCTTTGAATCTTCTTCCTGAATTTAAAAACGATGAGACATTAGAATTTTCTCATATTGGCTACATCACTAAAAAAGTTTCTTTAAGCTACCTGATAAAGAATAATTATAAAGTTTTTCTTGAAGAAGAGGTACAAAATTTATTAGGTGTTACAATTGCCACCAATCCTAAATTAAAAACAAAACTTGCTTTTACAGAAATAACATCTTTAAAACATCCTGTATATTCATTTGGATCTTTTTTAAAAGACAATAAAATTTATATTAGTGGTGGTGACACTTATCCTGAAATCGATCACATGGCTAAAGTGCGGGCAAAAATAGCTAATCCTAGTTTGCAGGATTTTTTAAATGAAGGTACCGGAGCAGCAAAACGACATTATAAGAAGTATCTTTCTATTTACGATATCAAAACCAACTCTTGGGAATTTCCAGATTTAAAACTACAGGTTAGAGCGTATCATAACATTCATTTTTATAACAATTTGATTTATATTTTGGGAGGAAAAAAAATGTTCGTAAATAAAGTAAGTAGTTGGGAATATCTACAAGATCAAATTGAAGTTTTAGACCTTAAAAAACGTAGCATTAAAGTCGACAAAACAAATCCACATCAGGCTGCTGATTTTGCTTCTTTTACTTATAAGGATAATATTGTTGTAATGGGAGGTTCTATAAAAGCAACTGAAAGTGGCGTAAAAGATTTTACAAATAAAGTGCATTTGTATAATATTACTTCCGGATACTGGTATGAACTTACGAGCATGCCAACTGCAGAAGAAACTACCGGAATACTGATAGGCGATACAATTTACCTTATTGGCGGAAACAACGGAAAACCAATATCTAAAATAGAAACCTTTGATTTAGTATCAGAAAAATGGCAAACTGAGGGGGAACTATTCTCAGGATTAGAAAGACCTGCTATTACTTATAATGATGATATTATTTATTTTTTTGAGGATGAAAAAATGTATACTTACAATCTAAAATTAAAGCAATTAAAAGAATACGAAATCAACCTTCCTTTGAAATTTTCAGCCATGTATTATAACGATAATAAATTATATATTTTGGGCGGACGTATTGACAATAGTTACTCTAAAATACCTTCTGCAAAAGTTTTTAGTATAGATTTAAATGAATTTAAATTAACAAATCCGAATAAGATTAAAAACTTATCTCAAGAAACAACTCTGGCAAAAATACAGGGTTAGTTTTATAATGTCAGAGTTATAATGTGTGAAATTAGAATACCTGACAGCTAAAAAAACTCTTAGGAGCTCTTTATACTAAATTTCTTTTTTAAATAGGATCTCTAGCCCAGATAAAAGTGGCATCCTTTTCTTTTTTCCTTTAAAAAAGAAAAGATAAAGCGGATAGCTGGATCTAGCTCTTAATAAAAAAAACTCTCAAGTTGCCCTGAGAGTTTTTAATATAATTTAAAGCTTTAATTACGCTTTTCCAGCCGCAATTAAATTTAATGCTGAACCAGCTACAAACCAGCCAATTTGTCCTGCATTATACGTATGGTTTGCTAAGATTATATCTTTAGTTCCATCAGCATGAACAAATTCCAATGTTAATGGTTTTCCTGGAGCAAAATCTACTAAATCAACGAAATTGATTGTATCGTCTTCTTGGATTTTATCATAATCTACTTCGTTCGCAAATGTCAATCCTAAAAGCCCTTGTTTTTTAAGGTTTGTTTCGTGGATACGAGCAAAAGATTTTACCAATACCGCTTTAACTCCTAAGAAACGTGGCTCCATTGCCGCATGCTCACGTGAAGATCCTTCTCCGTAGTTATGATCTCCCACAACAATAGATGGAACTCCAGCTGCTTTGTATGCACGAGCGACTGCAGGAACGGCGTCATACGTTCCGGTTAATTGATTTTTAACTGAATTTGTTTTTTGATTGAATGCATTTACTGCACCAATCAACATATTGTTTGAAATATTATCTAAATGCCCACGGAAACGCAACCATGGTCCTGCCATAGAAATATGATCTGTTGTACATTTCCCGAATGCTTTAATCAATAATTTTGCACCCGTAATATTTTTACCATCCCAAGCATCAAATGGAGCTAATAATTGCAAACGCTCAGATGTTGGACTTACAGCTACCTGAACTCCTGAACCGTCTTCAGCTGGAACCTGAAATCCTGGATCTTTAACATCAAATCCTTTTGGAGGCAATTCGTCTCCTGTAGGCTCATCTAACATTACTTCTTCTCCATCTTCGTTGATTAATGTATCTGTTAATGGATTAAAACTTAAGTCTCCCGCAATAGCCATTGCAGTCACCAATTCTGGCGAACCTACGAAAGCTAGTGTATTAGGGTTTCCATCCGCACGTTTTGAAAAGTTACGGTTAAATGAATGAACGATTGTATTTCTTTCTTCTTTCTCTGCTCCTTCTCTATCCCACATACCAATACATGGCCCGCAAGCGTTAGCAAAAACAGTCGCTCCAATTTTATGGAATGTATCGATAAAACCATCACGTTCGATTGTGTAACGAACTACCTCAGAACCTGGAGTAATTGTGAACTGTGATTTTGTTTTTAATTTTTTAGCCGAAACTTGTCTTGCCAAAGATGCTGCACGAGCAATATCTTCGTAAGATGAATTGGTACATGAACCAATTAAACCAACTTCAATCTTTAATGGCCAATTATTTTTGATTGCTGCTTCTTTCATTTTAGAAATTGGAGTAGCTAAATCTGGCGTAAAAGGACCGTTTAAATGTGGCTCTAATTCAGTTAAGTTAATTTCGATAACCTGATCAAAATATTGCTCTGGATTTGCATATACTTCTGGATCTCCTGTTAAGTAAGGAGCTATTTTATCTGCAGCATCTGCCACATCAGCTCTGTTTGTAGAACGCAGGTAACGACTCATAGAATCATCGTATCCAAAAGTTGAAGTCGTTGCTCCAATCTCAGCCCCCATGTTACAAATAGTACCTTTTCCTGTACATGACATAGAAGTAGCACCTTCTCCAAAATATTCAACAATTGCACCTGTCCCACCTTTTACAGTAAGAATTCCAGCAACTTTAAGGATAACATCTTTAGGAGCTGTCCATCCTGATAATTTACCAGTTAATTTTACTCCAATTAATTTAGGGAATTTTAATTCCCATGCCATTCCTGACATAACATCTACCGCATCGGCTCCACCAACACCAATAGCTACCATTCCTAATCCTCCTGCATTTACAGTATGTGAATCGGTACCAATCATCATTCCTCCTGGAAAAGCATAATTTTCAAGTACTACTTGGTGAATAATTCCTGCTCCTGGCTTCCAGAAACCAATTCCGTATTTATTAGAAACTGATGAAAGAAAATCAAACACTTCATTACTTTGTGTTTTTGCTCTAGCCAAATCGGTTACAGCATCTACTTTAGCTTGAATTAAGTGATCACAATGTACTGTTGTAGGAACTGCTACTTTTGATTTACCTGCATGCATAAATTGCAATAATGCCATTTGTGCAGTTGCATCTTGACATGCAACGCGATCGGGTGCAAAATCAACATAATCAACTCCTCTTCCAAACGCCTTGGTTGGGGTTCCATCCCAAAGGTGATTGTACAAAATTTTCTCCGTTAAAGTAAGTGGACGACCAACAATTTCGCGTGCTTTATCAACACGACTTGGCATGTTGTCATACACTTTTTTAATCATTTCAATATCAAATGCCATAATATACTTGTTTTATTTTTTATTCTTTTTTGAACATGACAAGTTACAAAAAATAGAATAGCTGTAAAAGAAAAAGCCTGAGTTTATCACTCAGGCCTTTTATATATAATCATTATAACTTATCGTAAATTACATCACTAACAGTTTATGAGAAGGAGCAAACCTAGTCAGACTAATACCTTCTACAGCTGCTGTATATTCATCTAGTGTAGGAGTTCTACCTAAAATTGTAGACAACACCACAACTGGCGTAGAAGAAAGTAATGACTCTCCCTTTTTACCCTCAGTATCTTCTACTACTCTACCTTGGAAAAGACGAGTAGATGTTGCCATTACAGTATCTCCTTTTGCTGCTTTTCCTGGTTACCCATACAAAGATTACATCCTGGACGCTCTAAATACAACATATTCTCATATTCAGTACGTGCTGCACCTTTAGGAGCACTATCGTTGAATTCGAAACCTGAGTATTTCTGTAAAACTTCCCAGTCTCCTTCAGCCTTAAGTTCATCTACAATATTATATGTAGGTGGCGCAACAACAAGTGGCGCCTTTTAAACTACGAACCTTACTGTGTCTGTTTTCTATATTTTTAAGCATTTGAGCAAGAATCTTCATATCACCCTGTGTGAACCATCCAAGAACCAATAAATCCAAGTTACTTTTCTCCTCCATAAAAAGACAATGGTCTGATTGTATCGTGGTCCTATCTTTTAGAAACATCAGCATTATTCACGTCTGGATCTGCAATCATAGGCTCTATAATCTGATCAAGATCTACAACAACTTCAGCATAATATTTAGCATTTGCATCTGGAGTTAAAGCTGGCTTTTCTGCCGATTTAATCTCTGCAATTCTCTTATCTGCCTTATTAATCAATCCCTGAAAAATATTGTTTTTCATTGTCCATTCCTTTATTGATCATAATCTTGATTCTACTTTTTGCAATCTCAAGAGATTCAATTAAAGTATCATCTTCAGAAATACAGATAGAAGCTTTTGCTTTCATCTCTGCAGTCCAGTCTGTAAACGTAAATGCCATGGTCAGCGAGTAAGATTCCTAGATGAACCTCGATAATTCTACCTTGGAATACGTTCTCTCCACCAAACTTTTTAAGCATTTGAGCTTGTGTTGAATGAACTACATCACGGAAGTCCATATAATCTTTCATCTCTCCCTTAAACGTCACTTTCACAGATTCAGGAATTGGCATTGAAGCCTCTCCTGTAGCAAGTGCAAGCGCTACTGTCCCTGAGTCTGCTCCAAAAGCAACACCTTTTGACATTCTTGTATGAGAGTCACCACCAATAATGATAGCCCACTCGTCTATTGTAATATCATTTAAAACTTTGTGAATTACATCTGTCATTGCATGATAAACTCCTTTCGGGTCACGTGCTGTGATTAAACCGAAATCGTTCATAAATTTCATCAATTTTGGAATATTTGCCTGAGCTTTTTTATCCCAAACTGAAGCGGTGTGACAACCTGATTGGTAAGCACCATCAACAATTGGCGAAATTACTGTAGCGGCCATAGACTCTAATTCCTGAGCAGTCATAAGTCCTGTCGTATCTTGAGACCCTACGATATTAACTTCTACACGAACATCTGAACCAGCATGTAATACTTTACCTGGAGCTATACCAACAGCGTTTTTGTTGAAGATTTTTTCTACTGCTGTAAGACCTTGTCCCTCAAGAGAAATCTCTTTTGATGGAGCAAATACAAGAGGGGCCTCAATTTCTAAAATTTTAGCTGCTAATGTCTGAAGTTTTTTACCAAATACAATTGCATATGATCCTCCTGCTTTTATAAATTCCATTTTCTGAGGCGTAAAAGCCTTAGAATATCAATTAATTCTTTGTCTCCGTTATAAAGTTTTTTTGTCTTAGTGTTTATAGTAAGCACTGTACCTGTAGCAACTGAATATGCTTCTTCCAAAATTGGCTCATTATTCTCATTACGAATAACATTTCCATCTGCATCAAGCTTTTTAACCCAGTTTTTAAGATCTAAACCAATACCACCCGTAACATCCACAGTTGTTAAGAAAATCGGAGAAATACCGTTTGTTCCCCCAACGATTGGAGCTATATTAACGAATGGAATATATGGACTTGCTTGTTTTCCTGTCCAAAGCGCCACGTTGTTTACACCTGACATTCTAGAAGAACCAACTCCCATTGTCCCTTTTTCTGCTATTAACATCACACTTTTATCTGGATGCTGTGCTTGTAATGCCTTAATTTCTTCTTGTGCTTTAGGCGTAATCATACACTGCCCATGAAGTTCACGATCAGAACGTGAGTGAGCCTGATTACCTGGAGATAATAAATCCGTAGAAATATCACCTTCACCTGCAATAAAAGTAACTACTTTAATTTCTTCAACTACTTCTGGTAATTTTGTAAAAAACTCTGCCTGCGCATAGCTTTTAATAATTTCTATAGCAATTGGATTACCATTTTTAAATGCTTCTTTTAAACGATCTGTGTCTGCCTCGTAAAGGTAAACTTGTGTTTTAAGAACATTTCCTGCTTCTTTTGCAACAGCAGCATCATTACCTAAAGCTAAATCTAACAACACTTCAATAGAAGGTCCACCCTTCATGTGTGATAATAACTCAAATGCAAAAGCTGGTGTTATTTCTTTCACTTCAGATTCACCAAGAAATGATCTCTTTTAAAAACTTAGCTTTAACACCTGCAGCACTTGTAGTTCCTGGTATAGTGTTATAAATAAAGTGTTCAATCGATTCTTCTCGATATTCGTTATCTAAATCTTTAATTTGAGCAATAATCACGCTTAACAACTCAGCACCATCTATTGGCTTCGGGTGAAGTCCTAGGTCTTTTCGTTCTGCAATCTCTTTAATGTAATCGTTATAAGTATTCATAATCGAAGTCTTTTCTAAGTATCTTATTTTTTTGTACGCAAATTTAAAAATTAAAGCCGAGAATTAAAAAAAATATAACAGAACTCGCCTTTTCAAAAGTTATTATTAAAAAATAACGATTTACATTGCGTAAATTTAGCAAAATTGCATTTTAACGTCAAAATATTAAATTATTAATAATATAAAATCCTTTCTTTAACAAAGTCGAAATTCTTTATTATAAAGAAAAAGGTTCTTTGCTATGTTTTAAGCAAAGAACCTTTCTAAATAAGCTTTTATAACGTTATAGTAGCTTCTCCAATTTAATTTCTTCTGTAATTCCTTCGGCATCGGCTTTATAATTTTTAATAATTCGATGTCTCAAAATACCAGTTGCTACCGCTTTTACATCTTCTATATCTGGTGAAAATTTTCCATTGAATGCAGCATGTGCTTTGGCTGCCAAAATTAAATTTTGCGAAACTCTTGGTCCTGCTCCCCAATCTAAATAATTTTTAACAAAATCATTTGTCAAACTATTATCTGGACGGGTTTTACTAACCAAAGTTACAGCATACTCAATCACATTATCTGCAACTGGGATTCTACGTATTAAATGTTGGAAATCTATAATTTCCTGAGCCGTAAACAATGGGTTAATCACGCTTGTATTATCTGAAGTAGTACGTTTTACAACTTGTACTTCTTCTTCAAAGCTTGGATATTCTAATTTTATAGCAAACATAAAACGATCCAATTGTGCTTCTGGCAAAGGATAAGTTCCTTCTTGCTCAATAGGGTTTTGTGTTGCTAATACAAAGTAAGGTAAATCTAATTTATGGTTTTCACCAGCTATCGTTACCGAACGTTCCTGCATTGCTTCTAGTAAAGCAGCTTGTGTTTTTGGCGGTGTTCTATTAATCTCATCTGCCAAAATAATATTCGAAAAAACAGGTCCTTTTATAAACTTGAATCGTCTGTTTTCATCCAAAATTTCACTTCCTAAAATATCTGATGGCATCAAATCCGGAGTAAATTGGATTCTCTTAAAATCAAGCCCTAAAGCCTGTGACAATGTATTTATTAATAATGTTTTTGCTAATCCCGGAACACCTATTAAAAGAGCATGTCCACCAGAGAAAATGCAAATCAAAATTTGATCTACAACATCATCCTGACCTACAATTATTTTTGCGATTTCAGTTTTTAATTCATTACGTTTTTGGACTAAGTTATGAATTGCAGTTACATCAGACATCTTATGAATGTATTTAAAATTAAAAAGAGCTAGTTCTATGAATTCATAAAACTAACTCTTTTTATTTATTTTATAAAAATTATTTTTTCAACCAATTATTAGTAAAAGTACAATCTCTGTACTCTCCGATGATTTTAATATAAGTTTCTTTTATTTTTTCATCAAACCATTTTGCAATAGCATTGATTTGCTTTTCCTTTAAAGCTAAATCTTTAATCTTGATATAGTCTTTACCATAATCAGCAATATGCTCTTCAATTCTATTAGTCACTGTAACTAACTTGTATGTTTTTTTACCTTTATCATCTGTATTCAAAATCGGCTGTGAAACATCAGTATCTTTTAAATTAGAAACCTGAGTGTACAATGTAGGATCCATTTTTGTTAATTCAAAACGCGTATCCTGCGTATTTGGATTAATTAAAGCTCCACCGTTTGCACGTGTTTCTTTCTCATCTGAATCTGCTCTTGCTGCTTCGGCAAAAGTAACTTTCTTATCAACTATTTTTTCTCTGATTGCAGTAATTCTTTCTTTTGCCTCTTTTAAAGCATCTTCAGAAACTACTGGAGCAATTAAGATATGTCTTAGCTCTACCTCTTGCCCTTTAATCTTATCAATTTTTATGATATGGAATCCAAAAGTAGTTTCAAAAGGAGCCGAAACTTCACCTTCCTGAAGACTAAAAGCAACATCCTTAAATTCTTTTACGAAAGGTGTCTTTCTAGTCATTTTATAATATCCTCCATTTGAGCTAAGCTTGGATCTTGTGAATACAAAACGGCTTTAGTTGCAAAACTAGCTCCATCTTCTACATCTTTTTTAATGCTATTTAATCTCTCTATAACTTTTTGTTTGTCTTCTTTAGAAACTTTAGGCTCCACAACAATTTGTGCTACTTCCATCTCAGCACCAAATGTTGGCAACTCATTTGCTGGTATTTTCTTAAAGAAATTACGAACCTCTTCTGGAGTAATCTCTACTCCATCAATAATTTTCTTTTGCATCTCTGATGCTAACTTTTGCTCTTTTAAGATATCTGCAAAATAGGTTCTAAACTCTTCAACAGAATTCTTTTTATAATACTGAACTACCTTGTTTATATCTCCAATTTGCTGGACCATATAATTCAATCGTTCATCCATCATACCTTTTACTTCTGCATCACTTACAATAATACTATCCTGAATGGCTTGATGAGCGTATAACTTATCTTCTAGGAGTTTTCCAAGCATTTGACATCTTGAAATATCTTTTAGACCTCCCTGACTACTAATTTCTAAATAACTTTTGTCGATATCTGAATCTAAAATAATATAATCACCTACTGTAGCGATAATACCATCAATTTTTTGTTTTTGATTACTTTTTAACTACAACTGGTTTTGCAACAACTGTATCTTTAATAATTTCTTGCGCTCTAGTTAGCGGATTGAAAAGAAGCAAAAAACATATTGTTAATACAAATTGACAATTGATAGTTTTTATTCGTAATTTTTTTAATAGCATTATTTTAAAATTTAATTTAATGTAAAGTAGCTTTATTTTTTTAGCATTATCCGGTTACAAATATAGTAAACCGCGTATTTCAATATATATTTTAAATGTTCAGAAATAAAAATCTTTACAAATCTAACAAACATTGCTTAATTAACTTATAACGAACAAAAATAACAATTCAATCACATAATACAAGTTAACTTATTACTATTAACAAAAAATTATATGCTATCAAAAAAAATCTCGTATCTAAAAATTAACCACATCTAATATTTGGAACAATTTATAAGATCTCTCAAACTCTTTTCTACTCTAATCTCGATTAACCACTACCAAAACCCCTTCACAAGCAACTCATTTTAAACTAAATAACTTAAAGTTTTCAACACTATAACGTTTTCGCTTAGAAATTAAAATATTCAAATACTTATACAAGCAAGTTTTACCTACATTCGATATGTGATTATTGTTATTTGTCCCAAAAATATACAAATAAATCAAACTTTATATTTATTATTTAATTAATCACAATTTAAATCACCAAATCTAAAATTAACCTAAATCCATTTAATTATGAAAAAACAAATTGTAAAGCTTTATTTAATTAGTGCTCTAACAGCTTTTTTTTATTCTTGTAGCTCAAACGAAAATACTGACTCGGAAATTGAAGCTGCGAATTCTAAATTTAAAGTTATAAATGTCACCAATCACGATGGTCGTCCGTTCGATACAGGAACTTCTACAACAGGAAAATATGTTGTAAATCCTGGTGGAGGAGTAATGATGCAAGCTTTTTATTGGGATGTTCCTTCTGGTGGAAATTGGTGGAATACTATTAATACTAAAATCACAGATTGGTCAAATGCTGGAATTGGTTCCATTTGGTTACCACCTGCATCAAAAGCACAAAATGGCGCTTTTTCGATGGGTTATGATCCAACTGATTATTTTGATTTTGGAGATTATAATCAAAATGGATCTGTAGAAACTCGGTTTGGATCTAAAACAGAACTTGTAAGTTTGATCACCAAAGCTCACGCTGAAAACATGCAGGTTTATGCTGATATTGTAATTAACCATAATAGTGGCGGGCAATCGGAAGCAAATCCGTTTACAGGAACCAATACTTGGACCAACTTTAGTGGAGTTTCTTCAGGAAAATTCACTCGTAATTATAATGACTTTTATAAAAATAGTTATGGTAATAATGACGAAGGTTCTTTTGGCGGTTTCCCAGATTTATGCCACGCAAATCCTCATGTACAGGATTGGTTATGGCTTAGAGCTGATGGGATCGGTAAATATTATAAAAATACTATGAAATTTGATGGTTGGAGATTTGATTACGTTAAAGGATTTGGTGCGTGGGTTGTAAACGCCTGGAATGCAAATGTAGGAGGCTTTTCTGTTGGCGAATTATGGGATTCGAATGTAAACGTATTAAATGACTGGGCTAATAATGCTAATAGTTCAGTTTTTGATTTTGCTTGTTATTATAAAATGAATGACGCCTTTGATGGAAATAATCTTGCTCTATTAAATGACGATATGATGTGGAAAAGAAACCCATACAAAGCTGTTACTTTTGTTACCAATCATGACACTGACGAAATTTCGAATAAATTATTGGCTTACTCCTATATATTAACTCATGAAGGATATCCAACTATTTTTTATAGAGACTACGAAGAATGGCTTGATAAAAATAAATTAAACAACCTTATCTGGATTCATAACAACAAAGCCACTGGAACCACTTCTATTTTATACTCTGATAATGATGAATATATTGCCCGCAGAAACGGATATAACGGAAATCCTGGATTGGTAGTATACATCAACAATTCAACATCATGGCAGGAAAGATGGATTCAAACCAATTGGGCAAATACTCAAATCAAAGATTTTACAGGGAGCTCAAGTTGGTATCCTACAACTCAAGCTGATCAATGGGTGAAAATTCAATGTCCTCCAAAAGGTTATACCATTTGGTCGATTAATAATTAATGATTACCTAATAAATACATTTAATTTTGAGGCTGACTATTTAAATCAGCCTCTTTTTTTATTCAAGCAACCAGATAATAACAACGTAGCTTCTAAACGAAACAGACTTAAATTAAGAAGCTACTATTTTTTTCAAGCCGTAATTAATAGTACTTTTGCAAACTATTGATATTAAATATGAGCTTTTTAAAAGAAATACAACGTAGGAGAACATTTGGAATTATTTCGCATCCCGATGCTGGTAAAACAACATTAACTGAAAAACTATTGTTATTTGGTGGTGCTATTCAGGAGGCTGGTGCAGTAAAAAACAATAAAAATAAAAAAAGGAGCTACGAGTGATTTCATGGAAATTGAGCGTCAGAGAGGAATTTCGGTTTCTACCTCTGTATTGGCCTTTAATTATAAAGATAAAAAAATCAACATCCTTGATACACCTGGACACAAGGATTTTGCGGAGGTACTTTTAGAACTTTAACCGCTGTAGATAGTGTAATTGTAGTAATTGACGTTGCTAAAGGGGTTGAGGAACAAACGGAGAAATTAGTTGCTGTATGTAGAATGCGTAAAATTCCGATTATTGTTTTTATAAACAAATTAGATCGTGAAGGTAAAGATGCATTTGATTTGATGGATGAGGTTGAGCAAAAATTAGGTTTGACTGTAACTCCATTAAGTTTCCCAATCGGAATGGGATATGACTTTAGGGAATCTACAACCTTTGGGAACAAAACATAAATTTATTTAGTGGAGATAGTCGTAAAAACATTGAAGAAACCATTGCTTTTTCCGATGTACAAAATCCTGAGCTAGAAAAAATCATTGGTCAAAAACCTGCTGATAGACTACGTGAAGAATTAGAATTAATTGATGAAGTATATCCTAAATTTGATCGTCAGGATTATTTACGACGGAAAATCCAAGCCTGTTGTTTTTTGGTTCTGCTTTAAATAATTTTGGAGTACGTGAATTATTAGATTGTTTTGTTACAATCGCCCCTTATTTTTCCAAGACCAAAAGATTCAGAAACACGTTTAGTTGAACCTACCGAGGAAAAAATGACAGGTTTTGTATTTAAAATACATGCCAATATGGATCCTAAACATAGAGATCGTTTAGCATTTATAAAATCGTTTCTGGTACTTTCGAAAGAAATAAACCGTATTATCATGTACGCAGAAAAAGAATTTAAAATTTTCTAGTCCAAATGCTTTTTTTGCTGAGAAGAAAAAAATGTGTAGACATTTCATATCCTGGTGATATTGTTGGTTTGCATGATACAGGAAACTTTAAAATTGGAGATACATTAACTGAAGGCGAAGTAATGGCTTAAAGGAATTCCTAGTTTCTCTCCTGAACACTTTAGATACATTAATAATGCCGATCCAATGAAAGCTAAACAATTAGACAAAGGAATCGATCAATTAATGGATGAAGGTGTTGCGCAATTGTTTACTCTAGAAATGAACAACCGTAAAGTTATTGGAACTGTAGGAGCTCTTCAGTATGAGGTAATTCAATATCGTTTGGAACATGAATATGGTGCGAAATGTACGTATGAAAATTTCCCTGTTCATAAAGCTTGTTGGGTTAAACCTGATGATGCTAAAAATGATGAGTTCAAAGAATTCAAACGTATCAAACAAAAATTCTTAGCAAAAGATAAATATGGTCAATTGGTATTTTTAGCTGATTCAGACTTTACAATACAAATGACTCAAAATAAATATCCAAGTGTAAAATTATTTTTCACTTCTGAATTTGAATAATTATAAGATTCAATGTTATATAAAAAAAGCGCTACTTTATAAAGTACGCTTTTTTTGAATATGTGAATTAACAAAAAAAACAACCTCGAGTGAGTATTCAATTTCTAGGAAGTTGCAAATTCTAAAAAAACATTCTAAAAATAAAATTAAGTCGATAAAGTGAGTCTAAAATCGGATAAAATGTATCTTATTCATAAACAACCTCATTCTTCAAAAATAAAAGCATCAAATTCTAAGGTATAAAAAAAGCTCCATTTCTGGAGCTTTTAAATTTTAATTATGCTTCTCCTGCTGGACCGAAGTTAAGCAGTATTGTTGCTTATTCACTTTTTTCGATTTTACTCTGAGCAACTTCAAATCGATGAATATTTTCTCCAATTGCTTTTAGTAATCATTTAGCATATTGCAGCGTCAAGACAATATGTCTCCATTTCTTGTTTAGTTATTATATTGTTCTAGCCATTTTAAAATCACTTGATTAGTTTCATCTGGAAGTTCTTGTTGAATCCAATGACCACAATCTAAACTAACCTCTTCTACATTAGGCACAAACTCTGATAATCTTTCAAACTTAGGAATCATATCATGATTACCATATATCATAAGTGCGGGTTGTTGAATGATTGGGTTTACATTTGCTAATAAGTGCCAGTTTCGGTCAAGGTTTCTATACCAATTTATACTTCCTGTAAACTTTGAAGATTCAAAGGCAGAGATTAAAACGTCCAGTTCACCTTCATTCATTATGGGGTCGCCGAGTACTTTTTTTGTTCTTGCAAGATTAATCATCCACATTCCTGGTTCAGGCAACACAAGAGGTACGTTCTTACGAAACATATTGCGAAGGAACTGAGGTATATTTTCATCCATTATAGCATCTGCTACTCCTGGCTGTCGATTAAAGTGAACAAAATAGAAGTCTCCTCCAAATACTTCTTCCATGAACTCTATCCAAGGTTTTTCTCCACGCTCTTGATAAGGTAAGGCCAAGTTTATCACTTTATTTACTCGTTCTGGATGCAATAATGCAAGATTCCAAACAACATTTGCACCCCAATCATGACCAATAAAAACAGCGTCTTTATATCCATAGTAATCAAGTAAAGCGACCAGATCACCTGTTAAATGTTCAATATCATACGCTGTTACTTCGGTTGGACAAGATGATTTCCCATAACCTCTCTGATTAGGAACAATGACATGATAGCCAGCTTTGACTAGTTCGGGAATCTGATAGCGCCAAGAAAAGGCATGCTCTGGAAAACCGTGGCAAAGCACTATACGTTTATCAGAATTTGTTGACCTGCCTCAAATACTTCGAGTACTATCCCATTGATAGAAATTAAAGTAGGACTTGGAAATTCGATTGGATTAAAACTTGCACCAGTTACGTTTGTCATTTTTTTAATTGTTTAAAGATTAATATGACACAAATGTAAACTTGGGCAGTGACAGCCCTTTGTCAGTAGTCAATAAATAATTAACGATGTTTAACAAGACTCTTTATACGAATCCTATTTTGAGACCAAAAGTTTGCAGATTTAATCTCTATTTTTTTTGAATTTCACTACTCTTTTTTCCATAAAAAAAGCCCCATTTCTGGGGCTTTTAAAATTTATGCTTGTCCTGCCGGACCGAAGTTAAGCGGTATGGTGCTTGTTCAGTTTCCTTGATTTCGCCATGAGCGACTTCAAATCGATGAATATTTTCTCCAATTGCTTTTTAATCGTTTAGCATGTTGCGGTGTTAAGACAATTCTTGACTTTACCTTGGCTTTAGGAATACCTGGCATAATACTTACAAAATCTAAAACAAACTCTGAAGAAGAATGATTAATAATTGCTAAATTAGAATAAATTCCTTCAGCGATTTTCTCATCTAATTCTATATTAATTTGCTCTTGTTGTTGATTCGAATTACTCATAGTTTCCTAAATTAATAAATATATTCTTCTTTATTAGCCATCATTTCATTGTAATCATCTTTTGAACCTACAATTGTATGATCGTATTCTCTCATACCAGTTCCTGCAGGGATTCTATGTCCAACAATTACATTTTCTTTCAATCCTTCTAAGTAATCTACTTTACCTGCTACTGCAGCTTCGTTAAGTACTTTAGTCGTTTGGAAAGAAGCAGCAGAAATAAATGATTTAGTTTGTAGCGAAGCTCTTGTAATACCTTGTAGAACTGGTGTTGCAGTTGCAGTAATTACATCTCTAGCTACTACTAGATTTTTATCTGTACGTTTTAATAATGAATTTTCATCACGTAATTCACGAGGAGAAATAATCTGACCCGCTTTTAATACGCTAGAATCTCCAGCATCTTCAACTACTTTCATTCCGTATAATTTATCGTTTTGAACGATAAAATCCTTAGTATGAATCAATTGATCTTCTAAGAATAAAGTATCAGCAAATCTGTACTCTTACTTTACGCATCATCTGACGAATAACAACTTCGAAGTGCTTGTCATTGATTTTTACCCCTTGTAAACGGATACTTCTTGAATTTCATTTACTAAGTACTGTTGAACAGCAGCTGGTCCTTGAATTCTTAAAATATCGTCTGGATAATCGAACCGTCTGAACAATGCCACACCTGCTCTAACGAAGTCATTCTCCTGAACTAGAATTTGGCTTGATAATTTAACCAAGTATTTTCTAACATCACCAAATTTAGATTCGATAACGATCTCACGGTTACCTCTTTTGATTTTTCCAAAAGAAACGAATCCATCAATTTCAGAAACTACAGCTGGGTTTGAAGGATTACGAGCTTCTAACAACTCTGTAATTCTTGGTAAACCTCCGGTAATTCTCTGATTTGAAGAACGACGTGGAATTTTTACCAATACTTTACCTGCTTTAATTTTCTCACCGTTTTCAACCATTAAGTGGGCTCCAACTGGTAAGTTATAAGAACGAATTAATTCACCTTCTTTACCATAAACTAATAAAGTTGGAATTAATTTTTTAGCTCTTGATTCAGAAATTACTTTTTCTTGGAATCCTGTTTGCTCATCAATTTCAACCATGAATGATTGACCTTGCTCTAAATCTTCGTAAGCAATTTTACCAGTAAACTCAGAAACGATAACTCCATTATATGGATCCCATTTACAGATTACATCTCCTTTAACAACCGATTGTCCATCTTTTACAAAGATGCTAGAACCGTAAGGAATGTTGTTTGTACTTAATAAGATACCTGTTCTTTCATCAATTAATTTCAATTCGGTAGAACGAGATACTACAATATCAACTGAATTACCTTCGTTATCCTCACCTTTAACAGTTTTTAAATCTTCGATTTCTAGTTTACCGTTAAATCTTGTAACGATGCTAGATTCTTCAGAAATACCACCCGCAACCCCTCCAACGTGGAAAGTACGTAATGTTAACTGTGCTTGGCTCTCCAATAGATTGAGCTGCAATTACTCCAACTGCCTCTCCTCTTTGAGTCATTTTACCAGTAGCTAAGTTTCTACCGTAACATTTAGCACAGATTCCTTTAAGCGCTTCACAAGTTAATGGAGAACGACTTCAACTTTCTCTACTGGAGAAGCCTCAATCGCTTTCATTATAGCTTCTGTGATTTGCTCACCTGATCTTACTAAATAGTCACTTGTTAAAGGATTTATTACATCTTGCAATGCAAACGTCCCTAAAATTCTTTCTCCTAACAATTCAACAATCTCTTCATTCTTTTTCAATGCAGAAACTTCAACACCTCTAAGAGTACCACAATCCTCAATGTTAACAATAACATCTTGAGAAACGTCATGTAATCTTCTTGTTAAGTAACCAGCATCGGCAGTTTTAAGAGCCGTATCCGCAAGTCCTTTACGAGCACCGTGAGTAGAGATAAAGTACTAAAGGATCAAAGTCCTTCCTTAAAGTTAGAGAAGAATCGGGTTTTCAATAATCTCACCACCACCAGCAGTAGATTTTTTAGGCTTAGCCATCAAACCACGCATACCAGTTAACTGACGAATCTGTTCTTTAGATCCCCTTGCCCCAGAGTCAAGCATCATATATACAGAGTTGAATCCTTGTTGATCTTCTCTAATATTTTTCATTGCTAACTCTGTAAGTTGAGCATTTGCAGAAGTCCAAACATCAATAACTTGGTTGTAACGTTCGTTATTGGTAATAAGACCCATGTTATAGTTTGTTGAGATACCTTCAACTTGTTCTCTGGCATCTGCAATCAACTTAGTTTTTTGTTCTGGAATTCTAATATCACCAAGAGAGAATGATAATCCTCCTCTAAAGGCAAATTATACCCCATATCTTTCATATTGTCCAAGAAGGCAGCTGTAGTAGGTACATTGGTTGCGCTTAAAACGTGTCCAATAATATCTCTAAGGTTTTTCTTAGTCAATACATCATCGATATATCCTCCTGCTTTGGTACTATTCTTTCATTAAACAATACACGACCAGCAGTTGTTTTAATCATTGATAGATACACTAACTCTCCAGCTTCATTAAAATCTTTTGCTCTAATTTTCACTGAAGCATTCAATTCTAATCTTCCTTCGTTTAATGCAATATTTACTTCTTCTGCAGAGTAAAAAGTTAAGCCTTCACCTAAAATTTTAAGTTCTGGAGTCGAAAAAAAGCGTCTTTTGGTCATATAATATAGACCCAAGACCATATCCTGAGAAGGTACAGTAATTGGCGCACCGTTAGCAGGGTTTAAGATATTATGAGAAGCCAACATTAATAGTTGAGCTTCCAAAATAGCCTCTGGTCCTAATGGTAAGTGTACCGCCATTTGATTCCCCATCAAAATCGGCATTAAATGCCGTACAAACTAGAGGGTGCAATTGGATTGCTTTTCCTTCAATTAATTTTGGTTGGAATGCCTGGATACCTAATCTGTGCAAAGTAGGAGCACGATTCAGTAATATTGGGTGACCTTTAATTACATTTTCAAGGATATCCCAAACTACTGGCTCTTTCTTATCTATAATTTTCTTAGCAGATTTTACCGTTTTAACAATACCTCTTTCTATCAACTTACGGATAACGAAAGGCTTGTATAATTCAGATGCCATATCTTTAGGAATACCACATTCGAATAATTTTAATTCCGGTCCAACAACAATTACCGAACGAGCAGAATAATCCACACGTTTTCCTAAAAGGTTTTGACGGAAACGTCCTTGTTTACCTTTTAATGAATCTGATAATGATTTTAATGGTCTGTTTGATTCTGTTTTAACAGCAGAAGCTTTACGTGTATTATCAAATAATGAATCTACTGATTCTTGCAACATACGTTTCTCGTTTCTTAAGATAACTTCTGGAGCTTTAATCTCCATTAATCTTTTCAAACGGTTGTTACGTATAATTACACGACGGTATAAATCATTTAAATCTGAAGTTGCAAAACGACCTCCATCAAGTGGCACAAGCGGACGTAATTCTGGTGGAATAACAGGAACCACTTTCATAATCATCCATTCTGGACGGTTTTCGCGGTTTAAGTTAGACTCACGGAAAGACTCAACTACTTGTAATCTTTTTAATGCTTCTGTTTTACGTTGTTTAGATGTTTCGTTGTTAGCGCTGTGTCTTAGTTGGTAAGATAACTCGTCTAAGTCAATACGTGCCAATAAATCCATAATACACTCTGCTCCCATTTTGGCAACAAATTTATTAGGATCAAAATCATCTAAATATTGATTGTCTTGAGGAAGAGAATCTAAAATATTTAAATATTCTTCTTCAGTTAAAAAGTCTAATCTTTGTAAAGATTCTCCATCTGCATTTTTAGCAATACCTGCTTGAATTACTACGTATCTTTCGTAGTAAATAATCATATCTAATTTCTTAGAAGGAAGTCCAAGGATATAACCAATTTTATTAGGAAGAGAACGGAAATACCAGATATGAGCAATAGGCACAACAAGGTTGATATGTCCTACTCTATCACGACGTACTTTCTTTTCAGTAACTTCAACACCACAACGGTCACATATAATACCTTTGTAACGAATTCTTTTATATTTACCACAAGCACATTCAAAATCCTTAACAGGTCCGAAGATTCTTTCGCAAAAAAGTCCGTCACGTTCTGGTTTGTGAGTTCTGTAGTTAATTGTTTCTGGTTTCAACACCTCTCCTCTTGATTCTTTCAAGATAGATTCTGGTGAAGCCAATCCTATAGAGATTTTATTAAATCTTTTTACAGGATTTTTATCTTTATTATTATTTCTATTATTCATCATAGTTTTTACTATTGATTTATTTGCTATTAAAAATTGATTTTAGATTATAATCTACATCTTTTAAAAGTTTCCTAATAAAAGAGTTAAATCATTACGCTGCTACCTCGGGTTACTTCTCTAAACTTCAAACTCAATTTTTGAAGCGCTAGTTATAAAATGCCTTGCATTACTATAAAAAATCGGAACGGGTTACGGGTATAAATCTTAAAAACTTAAACTTTACTAAACAGTTTCAGTCTCAGTTTTCAGTGTTGAACTGAAATACTGAGACTGCGACTGAAAATTTTTATTTATTCTTCTAGACGAATATCAAGTCCAAGACCTTTCAATTCGTGCATCAATACATTGAATGATTCTGGTAAACCTGGTTCTGGCATTGACTCTCCCTTAACGATTGCTTCGTAAGTTTTAGCTCTACCAATAACGTCATCAGACTTAACAGTTAAGATTTCACGTAGTGTACTTGACGCTCCATAAGCCTCAAGTGCCCAAACCTCCATCTCTCCAAAACGCTGACCTCCAAATTGAGCTTTACCTCCAAGTGGTTGTTGTGTAATCAACGAGTATGGTCCGATAGAACGTGCGTGCATCTTATCATCTACCATGTGTCCTAATTTCAACATGTAGATTACACCTACAGTTGCTCTTTGGTGGAAACGTTCTCCAGTACCTCCATCATACAAATACGTATGACCGAATCTTGGTATTCCCGCTTCGTCAGTCAATTCGTTGATTTGATCTAAAGTAGCACCATCAAAAATTGGAGTAGCAAATTTTCTACCTAAATTTTGTCCAGCCCAACCTAAAACCGTTTCATAAATCTGACCAATGTTCATACGAGAAGGTACCCCTAGTGGATTCAATACAATATCTACAGGTGTTCCGTCTTCAAGGAAAGGCATATCTTCATGACGAACGATTCTTGCAACAATACCTTTGTTACCGTGACGTCCTGCCATTTTATCCCCTACTTTCAACTTACGTTTTTTAGCAATATAAATTTTTGCTAATTTCAAGATTCCTGCTGGCAATTCATCTCCAACAGTAATAGTGAATTTCTCTCTTCTTAAAGATCCTTGTAAGTCATTCAACTTAATTTTATAGTTATGAATTAAATCATTAACCATTTTATTAGTTGCATCATCTGCAACCCACTGACCTTTACTTAAGTGAGCAAAATCTTCTACTGCGTAAAGCATTTTTTGAGTATATTTTTTACCTTTTGGCAAAACTTCTTCACCCAAATCATTCATTACACCTTGAGATGTTTTTCCGTTAACGATCAAGAATAATTTTTCAACCAATCTGTCTTTTAATTCAACAAATTTAGTTTCAAATTCCATTTCCAAAGCACCTAAAGCATCTTTGTCTTGTGTACGTTTACGTTTATCTTTTACGGCTCTTGCAAATAATTTTTTATCAAGAACTACACCATGTAAAGAAGGAGAGGCTTTTAATGAAGCATCTTTAACATCACCTGCTTTATCTCCGAAGATTGCACGAAGCAATTTCTCTTCTGGAGTAGGATCTGATTCACCTTTTGGAGTAATTTTTCCGATAAGAATGTCGCCAGGTTTAACCTCTGCTCCAATTCTAATCATACCGTTTTCATCTAAATCTTTAGTAGCTTCTTCAGAAACGTTAGGAATATCATTAGTTAACTCTTCGTTACCTAATTTTGTGTCTCTAACTTCTAATGAATAATCATCTACGTGAATTGACGTAAAGATATCATCACGAACTACTTTTTCAGAAATTACAATCGCATCCTCAAAGTTATACCCTTTCCATGGCATGAACGCTACTTTTAGGTTACGACCTAAAGCTAATTCTCCATTTTGTGTAGCATATCCTTCTGATAATACTTGACCAAGTGCTACTCTATCACCTTTCTTAACGATTGGTTTCAAGTTGATACTTGTTCCTTGATTGGTTTTTCTAAATTTAATTAGATTATATGTTTTTTCATCAGACTCAAAACTAACCATTCTTTCTTCTTCAGAACGATCGTATTTAATAGTGATGATGTTTGCATCAACATATTCTACTGTTCCATCACCTTCTGCATTAATCAATACTCTTGAATCAGACGCAACTTGACGCTCTAAACCTGTTCCTACAATAGGGGCTTCAGGGCGAATTAAAGGTACTGCCTGACGCATCATGTTTGATCCCATCAAAGCTCTATTCGCATCATCATGCTCTAAGAAAGGAATCAAAGATGCAGAAATAGAAGCAATTTGATTTGGAGCAACGTCTGTATAATCTACTTGTGTTGGCTCGATTACAGGGAAATCACCTTCCTGACGTGCAATTACGTTTTCAGCGATAATTTTTCCTGTTGCATCCATTTCGATGTTTGCTTGCGCAATCAACATTCCTTCTTCTTCTTCAGCACTTAAATATACTGGAGTAGTGTCAAGATCTACAACACCGTTAGTTACTTTACGGTAAGGAGTCTCAATGAATCCCATTCCGTTAACTTTAGCATAAACACCAAGAGATGAAATCAAACCAATGTTTGGTCCCTCAGGAGTTTCAATTGGACATAAACGTCCGTAATGCGTATAGTGAACGTCACGTACCTCGAAACCAGCTCTTTCTCTCGAAAGTCCACCTGGTCCAAGTGCAGATAATCTTCTTTTGTGCGTAATCTCAGCAAGTGGATTCGTTTGATCCATAAATTGAGACAACTGGTTAGTACCAAAGAAAGAGTTGATAACTGATGATAATGTTTTAGCATTAATCAAATCAATTGGTGTAAACACCTCGTTATCTCTAACGTTCATTCTCTCACGAATAGTTCTAGCCATACGTGCTAAACCAACACCGAATTGTTGAGACAATTGTTCTCCAACTGTTCTAACACGACGGTTTGATAAGTGATCAATATCATCAATCTCAGCTTTAGAGTTGATTAATTCAATTAAATATTTTACAATGGTAATGATATCTTCTTTGGTAAGCACTTGCTTTTCCATTGGGATATCTAGACCAAGTTTTTTGTTCATTCTATAACGACCAACTTCACCTAAGTTATAACGTTGATCAGAGAAGAACAATTTATCTATGATACCACGAGCAGTTTCCTCATCAGGCGGTTCAGCGTTACGCAGCTGACGGTAAATATGCTCAACAGCTTCTTTTTCAGAGTTTGTTGGATCTTTTTGTAATGTATTGTGGATAATAGCATAATCTGCTTGATTATTATCCTCTTTATGTAACAAAATAGATTTAACGTTAGAATCGATGATTTCTTCAACATTATCTTTGTCGATAATAGTATCTCTATCAAGGATGATTTCGTTACGTTCGATAGAAACTACTTCACCAGTATCTTCATCAACGAAATCCTCATGCCATGTATTTAATACACGTGCAGCAAGTCTTCTTCCAATATATTTTTTAATACCTGTTTTAGAAACTTTAATTTCTTCAGCAAGGTCGAAAATTTCAAGGATATCCTTATCTCTTTCGAATCCAATTGCACGGAATAAAGTTGTAACTGGTAATTTTTTCTTTCTATCGATATAAGCATACATTACGCTATTAATATCTGTAGAAAATTCTATCCAAGATCCTTTAAAAGGAATTACTCTGGCAGAATAAAGTTTTGTTCCATTTGCGTGGAATGATTGTCCAAAGAAAACCCCAGGAGAACGGTGTAGTTGAGACACTACTACACGCTCAGCACCATTGATAACAAAAGTACCGCTTGGAGTCATATAAGGAATTGTACCTAGATAAACATCTTGTACAATAGTTTCAAAATCTTCATGTTCTGGATCTGTACAATATAGTTTTAACCTAGCTTTTAAAGGCACACTATAAGTAAGACCTCTCTCTATACATTCTTGAATTGTATAACGTGGTGGATCAACAAAATAATCTAGGAACTCCAATACAAAGTTATTTCTTGTATCTGTGATTGGAAAATTTTCCATGAAGGTGTTGTACAACCCTTCGTTGCCTCTTCGTCAGATTTAGTTTCTAATTGAAAAAAATCTTTAAAAGACTTAACCTGAACATCTAGGAAATCTGGATATACAGGAATATTTTTTGTAGAGGCAAAATTCAATCTTTCAGTCTGATTTGTTATCATCAATGGACAAAATTTTGATTAAAAAAAAGTAATTTTTTGTGTAAAAACACACTGTTTAATCTATACTTTCTTATTATAATCAATACATCTTTAAAAATAAACTAACGAAATTCAGCCTAATTTTTTTCTTCGTATTGATCAAAAACTTTTTCGTATTTTAAACTATTTGATAATAAAACTTGATATATTTTATTATACGAAAAATGGTTTAGGTCATTGAGATAACTCAAGACCTAAACCTAGTTCTAAAACTGAGTTGAATTATTTAAGCTCAACAACAGCTCCAGCTTCTTCTAAAGATTTTTTAAGACCTTCAGCCTCTTCTTTAGAAACACCTTCTTTAACGTTACTTGGAGCACTATCAACTACATCTTTAGCTTCTTTAAGACCTAAACCTGTAAGTTCTTTTACCAATTTAACTACAGCTAATTTAGAAGCACCAGCTTCTTTTAATACAACTGTAAATTCAGTTTGTGCTTCTTCAGCAGCAGCACCATCACCTCCAGCAGCAACTACAACAGCTGCAGCAGCAGGCTCGATACCGTACTCGTCTTTTAATATTGTTGCTAATTCGTTAACTTCTTTAACTGTTAGGTTAACTAATTGTTCTGCGAATTGTTTCAAATCTGCCATTTTTTCTATCGTTTAAAATGATTTGTAAAATATAATTATTTATTGTGCGCTAATTAAGCAGCAAGGAAATAAAATTTCCCGCATTTGTCATTATGCTTCTTCCTCCTCGCTGTTTGCGAATTGGTTTTGTAAAGCAGAGATAACTCTTTGAGCTGGAGATTGAAGTAATCCAATAAGTTCTCCAAGAAGTTCTTCTTTAGATTTGATAGTTGCTAATGCATCTAATTGATCATCTCCAATGTAAACTTCTGAATTAATAAAAGCTCCTTTTAAAATTGGTTTATCAGATTTCTTACGGAAATCTTTGATAATTTTTCCAGGTGCATTTGCAACATCTGAAATAAAGATTGAAGTATTTCCTTTCAATACTGAAGGCAACTCACCATAATTATTTTCAGAAGCTTCCATAGCTTTTGCAAGCAATGTGTTTTTTACAACCTCTAATTTAATACCTGCTTTAAAGCAAGCTCTTCTCAAGTTTGAAGTTGTTTCTGCATTAAGTCCAGAAATATCTGCTACATAAATAATATTTGTACCAGCTAACTGTGCAGTTAAATCTTCAATCGCGATTGATTTTTCTTCTCTAGTCATACTAAAAATTTTTAACTACCAATTATACTGCTTTTGGGTCTAATGCAATAGCAGGACTCATAGTGCTTGTAAGGTGAATACCTTTAATGTAGGTACCTTTAGCAGCAGTTGGTTTAAGTTTTATTAATGTTTGAATAATTTCGTGTGCGTTGTCAACAATTTGCTCAGCTCCAAAAGAAACTTTACCAATTCCTGCGTGAACGATACCAGTTTTATCAACTTTAAAGTCAATTTTACCAGCTTTAACCTCTTGAACAGCTTTTGCAACATCCATAGTTACAGTACCTGTTTTAGGGTTTGGCATTAAACCTCTAGGTCCTAAAATACGACCTAATGGACCTAATTTACCCATTACAGCTGGCATAGTGATGATTACATCAACATCTGTCCAACCATCTTTTATTTTTTGTAAATAATCATCAAGACCTACATAGTCTGCTCCAGCTTCTTTAGCTTCTGCTTCTTTATCTGGAGTAACCAATGCTAATACTTTTACATCTTTACCTGTTCCGTGAGGTAATGTTACTACACCTCTAACCATTTGATTTGCTTTTCTTGGATCTACACCCAAACGAACTGCGATATCAACAGACTCATCAAATTTTGCAGAAGCAACTACTTTTAATAATGCCGCAGCATCTTTAAGAGAATATAGTTTGTTCTTTTCAATTTTTGAAGCAGCCTCTTTTTGCTTTTTTGTCAATTTTGCCATGTCTTTCTCTTAATTAAAAAGGAGAATCTCCTGATACAGTTATACCCATAGATCTAGCTGTTCCAGCGACCATACTCATTGCAGACTCCATAGTGAATGCATTTAAGTCTGGCATCTTGTCTTCAGCAATAGCTCTAATTTGTTCCCAAGTAACACTAGCTACTTTTTTACGATTAGGCTCACCTGAACCAGATTTTAGCTTTGCAGCTTCCATTAACTGAACTGCTGCTGGAGGAGTTTTTACAACAAAATCAAATGATTTGTCTTTATACACAGTAATTTGTACTGGGCATATTTTGCCAGGTTTATCTTGTGTTCTAGCATTAAATTGCTTACAGAACTCCATGATATTAACCCCAGCAGCTCCTAAAGCAGGTCCAACCGGTGGCGACGGATTCGCAGCACCTCCCTTAACTTGTAGTTTAACTACCTTACTAATTTCTTTAGCCATTTTTTAAAAAATTTAACACTGCAATTATTGGAAGCAATTGTAGTGGTTATTATAGATGTAACAAAAATTATACTTTTTCTACTTGCATAAAGCTTAACTCCAATGGTGTTTTTCTTCCGAAAATCTTAACCATTACTTCTAGCTTACGCTTTTCTTCATTGATTTTTTCAACTGTTCCATTGAATCCGTTGAAAGGTCCATCAATTACCTTAATTGTTTCTCCTAAGTTAAAAGGAATTGAACGTGTATCTGTGTTAACAGCCAGTTCATCAACCTTACCTAGCATTCTATTTACCTCTGATAATCTAAGCGGAACAGGCTCACCACCTTTAATTTCGCCTAAAAAACCAATTACACTAGTTATCGATTTAATAATATGAGGTATTTCACCAACTAAATTGGCTTCGATCATAACATACCCAGGAAAATACACTTTATCCTTAGCTATTTTTTTACCCTCTTTCACAGTTACCACTTTTTCAGTAGGAACTAAAACTTGGGAAACATAATCACCCATACCTAATCTGGCAATTTCAGTTTCGATGTAAGCTTTGACTTTATTCTCTTGTCCACTTACTGCTCGAACCACATACCACTTTTTCACATTATTATCTGCCATTACAAAAAAATTACGCTTTTATCCAGTTAAAAAATCCAGCCAATGCTTTTGCAAAAAATTCATCTACTCCCCAAGTTGCCAAAGCGAATAATACTGAAAATACAGCTACTACAATCGTCAATCGTTGCACTTCTGCCCATGCTGGCCAAGTTACATTTGACTTCAATTCCTCGAATGCTTCTGATATGTAATTAACAACTTTTGTCATGAGATATATTTATTATTGCACGGGCGGAGGGATTCGAACCCCCATCAACGGTTTTGGAGACCGCTATTCTACCCTTGAACTACGCCCGTAATTAAAGCCAGTGATCTCAGTTAAGAAAACCAACTGGCTTTTATTGTTTTATTTTTATAGGATTATCCTACGATTTCAGTTACCTGACCTGCTCCTACTGTTCTACCACCTTCACGGATAGCGAAACGTAAACCTACGCTCATTGCGATTGGGCTTAATAAAGAAACATTAATAGTCAAGTTGTCTCCTGGCATTACCATCTCTACACCTTCTGGTAAAGTAATAACTCCTGTTACGTCAGTTGTACGTACGTAGAACTGTGGACGGTAGTATTATTATGGAATGGAGTATGACGTCCACCTTCTTCTTTTTTCAAGATATAAACCTCTGCTTTGAAAGTAGCGTGTGGTTTTACTGATCCTGGCTTAATGATAACCATTCCTCTTTTGATAGATTCTTTATCAACACCTCTTAACAATAAACCTACGTTATCTCCAGCTTCACCTCTATCAAGGATTTTACGGAACATCTCAACTCCTGTAATAGTAGAAGTTAATTTATCAGCTCCCATACCAATGATTTCAACTGGATCTCCTGTATTAGCAATACCAGTTTCGATACGACCTGTAGCAACAGTTCCACGTCCTGTAATTGTAAATACATCTTCAACCGGCATCAAGAATGGTTTAGCAACGTCACGTACTGGCTCTTCGATCCAAGCATCAACAGCTTCCATTAATTCAATAATTTTAGGAACCCAAGCAGGATCATTATTCAATCCTCCTAAAGCTGAACCTTGAACAACAGGACCATTATCTCCATCATACTCGTAGAAAGATAACAAGTCTCTGATTTCCATCTCAACAAGCTCTAACAACTCAGCATCATCAACCATATCCACTTTGTTCATAAAAACAACGATTCTTGGAATACCAACTTGACGTCCTAAAAGGATGTGCTCACGTGTTTGTGGCATTGGACCATCTGTAGCAGCAACTACTAAGATAGCTCCATCCATTTGAGCTGCTCCAGTAACCATGTTCTTTACGTAATCCGCGTGACCTGGACAGTCAACGTGAGCGTAATGACGATTAGCTGTTTCATACTCTACGTGTGAAGTATTAATTGTAATACCTCTTTCTTTCTCCTCTGGAGCGTTATCGATTTGATCAAACGATTTAGCTTGACAGTAACCTGCATCTGACAATACTTTAGTAATTGCAGCAGTTAATGTAGTTTTTCCGTGATCCACGTGTCCAATTGTACCTATGTTTAAGTGCGGTTTGGAACGATTAAAATTCTCCTTTGCCATTTTACTTAATTTTTAATCTTAGTTATATATTAATTTTCAATTTCCTACTTACTTGAGCCAATGTCGGGAATTGAACCCGAGACCTCTTCCTTACCAAGGAAGCACTCTACCCCTGAGCTACACCGGCAGAGAATTCTAAATTTCAGATTTCAAAACTCAGCTTCTAGATTTCAAAACCCAAAAACCACAATTTTAATTTCCTCTTTTGTGGGGAGAGCAGGATTCGAACCTGCGAAGTTCTCACAGCAGATTTACAGTCTGCCCTCGTTGGCCGCTTGAGTATCTCCCCATTTTTTTTATCAATAATTACATGAACAATTTCAAATCGCATTTGAATTATTTTGAGCCGGCGGAGGGACTCGAACCCACGACCTGCTGATTACAAATCAGCTGCTCTAGCCAACTGAGCTACGCTGGCAATTTCAATAAAAAAGTCCGCTATTTCTAACGGACTGCAAATGTAGCTATTTTATCTTTGAATCAAAACATTTTTTAAAAAAAAATTACATTAAATATGTGTTCTTATTTTTTCTTTCCTCTTAACCAACAACCTTTCCAAGGACTCTGCCGAAAGCTCAACCGCCTCCTCAAAGGTTTTACACTGTTTTTTTACCAAAAAATCATCCCCAGGAACATTAATCTTTATCTCGGCAATTTTGTTTTCCTTGTCACTAGTTTTTTCAACTTTTAAAAAAACATCTACTGATACCACCCTGTCATAATACTTTTCCAACTTATCCATTCTTTCCTGAACGAAATCTACCAACTTTCTGTCAACAGTAAAGTTAACCGCATTAATACTTACCTTCATAATAGTTATTTTAGAATTAAACATTTTAGAATTATTTTTTATTCCTAGGATGCGCATCTACATATACTTTTTTTAAGAGCTGCTAAGCTACTATGCGTATACACCTGAGTGGATGCCAAACTTGAATGTCCCAATAATTCTTTTACTGAATTTAAATCAGCCCCGTTATTTAATAAATGAGTCGCAAATGTATGTCGGAGGACATGAGGACTTTTTTTTACCTTTTCAGAGACTTTACTAAAGTATGAATTTATTAATCGATACACAAAGGTTTCATTCAATTTTAACCCTTTTTTAGTAATAAAAAAATATTCTTGATCAACTATATTCTCAATACTTTTACGCTCTTCTACATACAACAAAAACTGCCTAACAATAACCGGCAAAACAGGAATTATACGCTCTTTATTACGTTTCCCTAATACTTTAATCGTATTAGCAGACGAATCAACATTAACCACAAGCAAACCTATCAACTCCGCCCTTCGAATACCTGTCGTATACAACAAATCAATTATCAATTTATTCCTAATCCCTTCAAACCCCTCAGAATCCCCCATCTGATTTATCAAATCTATCAATTCCTTCTCCGAAAACGGAACCTGCACCACCTTAGGAGTCTTCAAAGCCTTATGCTTCTGCATTGGACTAACCTCTATTTGCTTTGTCTTTAACAAAAACCTATAAAATGCTTTTAAAGACGCCATCTTACGATTAACGGAAACATTTGATACATTAGCATCCACAAGCGAAACCACCCACGATCTAATCTGACTATAATTCACCTGATCAATATTTTCCTGATCGAAATGCAATTTATTAAATGACTCAAAAGAAACCACGTCATTCATATAAGCACCCAGAGTATGCGAAGAATACTTTTTCTCCAACTTAAGATATTCCTGAATGCCTCTTTATTTGTTTTCACTTTTACTCTCTATTTACTTCTCTAAAGAATACCACACCACCCCTTCTTTTCAACACTAAACTCAAAATCGTTCGATTTACAAAATAAAAAACCGTTAGCATCAAAGTTATAAAAATTTGATGACTAACGGCATTTATTTGAATTATAGATTTTACCTAACTCTCCAAGTTGTCTTTCATGTTTTGAATGTAAGCAGCTTTTTGAATTTTGATTCTATTTTTTACAGATGGCTTAATAAAAGCAGTACGTGCTCTTAACTGACGAACAGTTCCTGTTTTATCAAATTTTCTTTTATAGCGCTTTAATGCTCTATCGATATTTTCTCCGTCTTTAATTGGTATAATTAACATAATATTGACACCCCCTTTCGTTAAGTGTGCAAAAGTAAACATTATTTCCAATTATGAGTTATAAATTATGAATTATTTTTTTCCTAATGGAATACCTATTACTGAGATAAACTAACATAAATCTTTTTCGCTAATCAATACTCGACTTAACAACATTATAAGATTGCGTGAAGGATTGAAGCAAAAATCCTTTTTTGTTCTTTTTTAAGAACAAAATAATCACTTCACTTAACATTTATTTTAATTGGAGTTCAATAAGCTTCGTTTGCAACAGAAAGCCCATCCATAAAAAAAAAAGAAGCCAATCAACACGAACTGAATGGCTTCTTTTTTTTATGGATACCCTCATCATACAACTAGTCTTTTAAGATGTTCCTTGAAATAACTACTTTTTGAATTTCGGTAGTCCCTTCACCTATAGTACACAACTTAGAATCTCTATAGAATTTCTCTACTGGAAAATCTTTTGTATATCCGTATCCTCCATGAATTTGAACCGCTTCATTCGCCACTTTCACACACACCTCTGAAGCATACATTTTAGCCATTGCCCCCATTGTGGTTACTGGCTTATGTTGTTGCTTTAAAAATGCTGCTTTATGCAATAATAATTCTGAAGCCTCAATTTCTGTTGCCATATCTGCCAACTTAAACGAAATCCCCTGAAAAATTACTGATTGGCTGTCCGAATTGATATCTTTCTTTGGAGTATTTTAATGCTGCCTCATAAGCTCCCTTAGCTATTCCAAGAGACAGAGCTCCTATAGAGATTCGCCCTCCGTCGAATATCTTCATAGACTGTATAAACCCCTCCCTACATTTCCTAAACGATTTGCATCGGGAATTCGGCAATTATCAAAAACCAATTCGGCTGTTTCACTAGCACGCATTCCTAATTTATTCTCTTTTTTTCCTGATGTAAACCCAGGCATTCCTTTTCAAACACAAAAGCTGTCATTCCTCTCGAGTCTCCTTTTTCTCCTGTGCGTACAATTACTACTGCAACATCACCAGATTTAGCATGTGTAATAAAGTTCTTCGCTCCATTTACAATCCAATGGTCTCCATCTTTTACTGCTGTTGTATTCATTCCCCCTGCATCGGATCCAGTATTATTTTGTTAACCCCCATGCACCAATATGCTCTGCCGTTGCTAATTTAGGAAGCCATTTTTTCTTTTGCTCCTCATTACCAAAAGTTAAAATATGATTTGTACATAATGAATTATGAGCCGCAACAGACAACCCAATTGAAGGATCAACTTTTGAAATCTCTTCGATAATGGTTATATATTCATGATAACCTAGTCCTGATCCTCCATATTCTTCTGGAACCAAAACTCCCATAAAACCCATTGCTCCTAATTCTTTGAACAATGGAATTGGAAATGTTTGTGCTTCATCCCACTCCATTATATGGGGACGGATATTTTTTTCAGCAAATTCTTTTATGGACTGAGCAATCATTGATTGCGTTTCGTTATAATCAAAATTCATTAGTATATTTTTAGAACTCCAAATATAAACGAATTATTTTTGCTTTTTCAACAGGAAAGCCCTTAATTTTTATCAAATCCTCAATATTGTTTATATTTCCGTTCATACTTCGATAGGTGACGATTTGTTTTGCCAGTGTATATCGGAAATAAGGAAAACTTGAAAGCTCTTTTAAAGAAGCATCATTTATAGCTATTCTTTTAAAAGAAGTAAGCTCAGAAATTTTAAAATGATCATTTAAATTCAAAATAACTTCAGGCGAAAGTCCCCAAATATCTTTAAGCTGTTCCATCGAAACAAAATACCCTAAACTTTCTTTCTGTTTTAAAATCCGTAAAGAAAGAGTCTCTCCTATTCCCGAAACTTTAATTAAATCTTCTTGCGTTGCCTGATTGAGGTCTATTAGTATATTTTTCTCTTTTTTAATGTGTATCTTCTTATTTGGATATTTTTCATACTCCTTCATCTCCTTCTTATTAGCTGTCCAATCAGGAAATTTAAAATACGGAATCATAGTACTCAACAAAGAGTCTGAAATTTTTGTCACATCCTGAAACTCTTTGGGAGAACTGACATATTTATTCTGTTTTCTAAAAACTAACAATCGATCAATTTGCTCGACTGTCATACCTAGCTTGTATCCTTTATAATCAGTAATAAAATTGGGATTAAATAAATATTTTTTCTCTTCTTTATTTTCATTATCATTTTTAATTGAATCTATTTCTCTCTGTAAAGACATCCATTTTTCTTTGTCTGGAAAAAATTGTGATGGTGAACTAAAATCAACAAAAAAATAAACCAACTGTAAAACAATAATTATTGCAAAAAGCAAAAAAATACCAATTCTTTGTTCTGGACTAAATTTAAAGTAAGGAGCGATTTTTCTAAAATTCATCTTTGACAGAAACTTAATTTAATTTTGAATTGTAAATTAAGTCAAAAAAACATAAATTTAACAAGTTTTAACTTAAAATAAACAATATAAATAAAAGATATCATCAAGTTAAAAAGCAAGGCAAACCAACAATTCTTCATAAAATTAATTATTTTACAACTTAAAATGCACTAATTGTTTTTATTTTTTATAAAAAAGAATACATTTGAAGCTTAATAACAATTAACCAAAATAATATATGTCAATTTGGAAAACTAAACCACTATCGGTATTGCTTAATGAAGCTTCCGAATCTGAAAGAGGCTTAAAAAGAACTTTATCTTCCCGCTCTTTAGTAGCTCTAGGAGTAGGTGCAATTATTGGAGCCGGATTATTTTCATTAACTGGAATTGCCGCTGCCGAGCATGCTGGGCCAGCAGTTACATTGTCCTTTATTCTAGCGGCTATAGGGTGCGCTTTTGCAGGTCTATGCTATGCAGAATTTGCTTCGATGATACCTGTTGCTGGTAGTGCTTATACATACTCCTATGCAACAATGGGTGAATTTATGGCTTGGATAATTGGATGGGATTTAGTTTTAGAATATGCATTAGGAGCAGCGACGGTTGGCGTAAGTTGGTCTCGGTATTTACTCGAATTACTTAACAAATACAATATACATCTACCGCACAATTTAATTTGTTCTCCCTGGGAGACATTAAAACTAAGCGACGGAACTATTATCGAAGGAGGTATTATCAATCTTCCTGCTATTATCATTGTTTCATTACTTTCTTTATTATTAATAAGAGGTACTAAAGAATCTGCATCTATAAACAACTTTTTAGTTGTTCTAAAAGTTGCTGTTGTAATTGTTTTCATCGTATTAGGATGGAGTTTTATTGACACTGCAAACTACACTCCATATATCCCTAAAAACACAGGTGTTTTTGGCGAATTTGGCTGGTCTGGGATTGCTGCTGGAGCGGGGACTGTGTTTTTTGCCTTCATTGGTTTTGATGCTGTTTCTACTGCTGCACAGGAAGCAAAAAATCCACAAAAAGGAATGCCTATTGGTATTTTAGGCTCTTTAATAATCTGTACTATATTATATGTTTTATTTGCTCACGTAATGACTGGCCTTGTACCTTATTATGAATTTGCTGGTGATGCAAAACCTGCCGCAACTGCTTTTGCAAAAACTGGATATTCGTTTTTACAAACTGGTTTAATCGTTGCGATTCTGACTGGTTATACATCAGTAATACTAGTAATGCTAATGGGACAAAGCCGTGTATTTTATACTATGAGTAAAGATGGATTACTACCTAAGTTCTTTAGTGAAATTCATTCAAAATATCGTACTCCTTGGAAAACTAATGTCTTCTTTTTGGTATTTGTGAGTCTTTTCGCTGGATTTGTTCCTGTAAGTGATTTAGGTCACATGGTTAGTATTGGTACCTTATTAGCGTTTGTATTAGTATGTATTGGTGTTATGGTAATGCGTAAAAAAATGCCAGATGCTCCAAGATCTTTTAGAACTCCATTAGTTCCTTTTGTTCCTATTGCTGGTATCATAATTTGTTTAGCACTGATGTACTCTTTGCCTAACGAAAGCTGGGTAAGATTGGTAATTTGGATGGCACTAGGTGTTGTCATTTACTTTACTTACGGTAAGAAAAACAGTAAATTAAACAATCCTGATAAATAAAAATAAGAATACTAAAAAAGGGATTACAAAGCTTTGTTGCTTTGTAATCCCTTTTTTTATGAAGTAAAATGAGTTACAAATCGAAAACAGAAGTCCTCTTTGCACGAACCAAATCTTTTAATCTAATCCAGAATGCTAATGTTAAATAGACTCCGAACCAAAGTCCAGCCGTAACAAAAGATATATATATAAAGAATAAACGAACGCTTGTTACGCGCATTCCTAATCTATCGGCTAACCTAGAAGAAACGTGAAAACCGTATTTTTCAAAAAAGAATTTAAGTTTGATAATTGCTGACATATATACTTCAAATAATAGACAAAAATACAAAATTTACCCATCATCTGATTCCTTAATTTTGTTTTCTCTAATTCCCCTTTAGCAATTCCAATCCAACAACACAATCAAGACACCTATTTTTATTACAATATTCATTTTTTAATTGCAGTAAAGATTGTGTTTCTAAAGCATTAACTGCGTTAACATCGAATGCTTTAAACTTATCAATAACGGCATTTTTTTCAGGTTTAATTTCATTTAAAATAACAATTAAATCTTCTAAAATAAATTCACCTAGTTTTTTAGTATAGGCAAACTTTATTGGAATAATTGTATTAATAATAAGTAAATCAACAAAAGAGCGAACCGTTTTCTTTGATTTAAAAGGACTTTCTTTATCAAACAGATAGTGATTTTGCCAATATGGAGCTACTGGAACCAATAACAAATCATAAATTTCCTGAACTGTCTTTAAATTTATAATCTTTGAAAATAAATTTTGGTATTTATGATACAAATTAGCCAATTGAGAAAGGCGGATTGTCGGAAAATTGTCAGGACGATGCTTAAAAAACTGCATGGGTTCAACATGTACTCTCTCTAGTTGATATTTATGCAATAGATAAAAATATCTAATTTTTAAATCTTTAAAATAATTATCTTCTTTATCAGCATCTAATAATCCAGCATTACCAAAAAGTAAAGCTTCTAAATTTTCAACTTCAAAACTTTCTTTTCTAATTATAGTAAACGGTATTGATTGGGCTAATTGTAAAAAAGAATCTCCATTGGTGTTTAAGCCAAAGTTTTTAGCCAAGAAGCAAAATAAAACTGCTTCCCAATCATTATTTGTTTTCTCCAATAGATCATAAACAGCCTTCGATTTACGCTCTAATCGCTCAAAAAACAAGCGCTCTTGCCAATTTAGAAATGAAAATCTATTAATATCTTTAATTTCTTTTTCACAAAAAATCCAAGATTTAGGAGTTATTAACGTTTTATAATTTTTAATGATTTCTTCTGAAACATAATTTTTTAAAATCAAAACGGGTATCTCAGAGTTATTTTGATTGAATATTTCACTATCATGCTCCCAAACAACATGTAAAATTACACTCTCATATGCTTTATCATTTTCGTGATTATGCAAATACCAATCAGAAGATTTTAAATGAACCTCAATGTTTCCGGCCCATTTTTGATTTCCAATTATTATTTGCGCATTAAAAAAATCTGGTCCAGCCAATTCTAGATACTGGCCAACATTAATAATTATAAGCTCTTCATTATTAAACGTTCTTAGATTTAAAGTATCGAACTTTTTATATTTCCATAGGTAATGTAGAAAATCTTCTTTCATTATTTAGTCTTTTAAAGATTGACTAAAGTAATTCAAAAAAACTTAAAACATAAGAAAATTACCTCAATAAATATAATTTAGCACAAGCTCGTGCATCTGACAAGGCTTCGTGATGATTAAGTTGAATATTCATTTCACGGCAACAATCACTCAACTTAGTTGGCTTTAGTCCTTTTGCCTTATAGATTTTAACTGTACACTCCCAACGTGAAGCAATATTTAAATCTTCATAATCTAAACCATGTAATGCCATTGATTTCGCTAAGACATTACGATCAAAACTTTCGTTATGAGCAACAACAATTCTATTTTCTAGGCGCTTTTTTATTTCTGGAAATACTTGAGTAAATGTTTTAGCATTTATTGTGTCTCGAGGATAAATACCATGAACTTTTATTGTAAATGGCGAGTATTCATTATTAGGCGGCTTAATTAATGCAACAAACTCATCAATGATTACTCCATTTTCTACCGTAACAATACCCACTGAGCAAGGGTGATATCCTGTAGCAGTTTCAAAATCTATAGCTGTAAAAGTCATTTTTAGTATTTTTTTATAAGCCAAAAATGCCACAAATTCAGCAAACTTTCTTGCTTGATTTGTGGCTATTTAATATGCTATGAACTATTGCTCTATTGTTTTATTTTATTGAACCAATAATATTGTATTTGGTAATAATATGATGCCTTCCGTTTCCTAGCTCTACAAGGACAGCATCATTTTCTTTTGTGAAAAGTTTAGAAACTTCTTCAATCGGCGTTCCTAATTTCACAATAGGAAAAGGTTTTCCCATTACTTCTTTAATCGGTTTTTCGGCTACATTTTTATCTGCTACGTAACTTCTAAATAAATCAGTTTCATCAACTGAACCTACAAAGCCTGTAATATCTACTACTGGAATTTGAGATATTTTATATTTACGCATTCTTTCAATAGCGTGTGAAACTAATTCTTCTGTACGTACAACGATTAATTGCTTGTCGATATGATCTTTTATAACATCTTCTGCTTTAGTAATGTTCTCTTCAAGAAAACCTCTCTCACGCATCCAATCGTCATTAAACATTTTACCCACATAACGGCTTCCAGAATCATGAAAAAGAACAACCACGACATCATCTTTTGTGAAATGCTCTTTTAGTTGCAACAATCCTTTTATACAAGCTCCTGCTGAGTTACCCACAAAAATCCCTTCTTCAAGTGCAATTTTTCTAGTATAAACAGCTGCATCTTTGTCTGTTACTTTTGTAAATCCATCTATTAATGAAAAATCAACATTTTTTGGTAAAATGTCTTCTCCAATTCCTTCAGTTATATATGAATAAATTTCGTTCTCATCAAAAATACCTGTTTCGTGGTACTTTTTAAAAACTGATCCATAAGTATCTATTCCCCAGATTTTAATATTAGGGTTTTTCTCTTTTAAGTATTTTGCAACTCCTGATATTGTTCCTCCTGTACCTACTCCAACTACAAAATGCGTTATTTTACCAGCTGTTTGTCCCCAAATTTCAGGTCCAGTTTGCTCATAATGCGCTAATGCATTTGATGGATTATCATATTGATTTACATACCACGAATTTGGAGTTTCCTCTGCCAATCGTTTCGATACTGAATAGTACGAACGAGGATCTGTCGGCTCTACATCTGTTGGGCAAACCACAACTTTTGCACCTACTGCACGCAAGATGTCCATTTTTTCTTTTGATTGCTTATCCGAAATTACACAAATAAGCTTGTATCCTTTTATAATTGCAACTAGTGCCAATCCCATTCCTGTATTACCTGAAGTTCCCTCGATAATGGTTCCTCCTGGTTTTAAACGTCCATCGGCTTCGGCATCTTCAACCATTTTTACTGCCATTCTATCCTTAACCGAATTTCCTGGATTAAAAGTTTCTACTTTGGCTAAAACCAAAGCATCTATTTCAGTAACGATTTTATTAAGTTTTACTAAAGGCGTGTTACCGATTGTTTCTAAAATATTTTTTGAGTAATTCATTTTATTAAGTTTGGAAATTATACAATCTGATTCCCATTATTATTAATTATTTTTATTGGAAGAAATTCCAAGTTAAACCAAAACGGATGGCTAAATCACGGTATGGAGTATTAGGTGCTGAATAGAAGTTATTACCTGAAAACGACGAATTGAAATGCTCAACTTTAAAAAAGATTCTCGTTTGTCTGATTCTTGCATTTATAAAAAAATCTAAGTTCGGGTAATTTCCTATTTCTTTCTTATTCTGAACAAAAAACTCACCAATTACAGGATTATAATCATTCCCATAATAACTAGTGAAATAATTAAACACAATTCCTGTTTGAAAAAAAAGTGCTTTTTTAAATAAATAATTAGTGTAATACAGCGTATTTCTTGTTACGATTTCTGGCACATTTAATATAGCATCTCCCTGATCTACTTTTTGATATAAAACTGTATTATCCAATGCAAAACGTCCGAATTTAAATTCTTTACTGGCTTTTACTTCTAAGTAGTTGATTGTACCATCGTATTGTGCTGGCTTTATAATTTGGGTACCTGCATTAGTTTGTGCAATTGTTGATTCATCTTTAAAATACATATGATCATTCAACACAGAATACTGAAAGGACATATTAACCCATGGTGTCGTTGCACTAGCACTTAAAGAATTGATTTTTTCATTCTTAAATTTATTAGACCAATTGTATTCTATATAACTACTCTGATATAAATTAAAGTTATTATTTGGCAACTTATTTATGTTTTGGTATTCAAATGAAAGTTTAATTTTATCACTAAAATCATGTTTAAGCTTTGCTTCTAAGTTAGAAAGCGATTGATTTGTTATTGATCTTGAATATAAAAATCTTCCATTCCATTTGTTTTTTTGATATTCATATTGACCTCCAAAACTATTAATATCCTGACTTAATGAACTAGGAATAATTACCCCATCATCAAAAATCAAAACTCTGCCATAGTATGAATTACTTCTAAAATCATCTATAAAAAATTGAAACTTTCCTAACAATATGTTTTCATAAGCTATTCCTGCCTTATTATACATTTTATTATAATGCGACTGGTCATTAATATTACTTGTTACGTACGAATCTCCAAATCGAAGAATATTTCTTGTACCAACTGTTGATAAAACTGTTGGTTGGTAGTATTCAAAAAATTTATTTTCGTAATTAAATTGATGCGTTACATACAAATTATTGTTTCCCTGTGTTTCATTTATCCTATATGCATGATCAAAAAACAATCTTTTCCCTTTTAAGAATGATTCCGCATCAGTAAGATACACTTCTAGCCTCTGTCGGTTTTTAAAATCTGGATTACCACTTTCAAAATCATTAGTTCTTGTTATCCCTCCGTTTTCTTCATTAGAGATATCTTGATAAGTATAGTGTGCATTAATATAGTACTGTCCCTTTTTAGTACTATAACTTGCTGTTAATTTAAAATTTCCTGTGCTCGACAATTGATTTATATAATTTCCTTCTGAACGCAATCCCTTATATTCTGCAGAGACATTAAATCTAGGTGCTGCCTCCCTAACAACAGGAGCATGTATTAACCTTAGCAATACGTAACTGAACAAGTAGATGTAATT
>NZ_JBXBAV010000010.1:0-33952 GCF_056783245.1 Flavobacterium sp. TC780
CATTACGTATTGCTAAGGTTAATACATGCTCCTGTTGTTAGGGAGGCAGCACCTGCGAAAACTCAGGTTCTTGTAAATTATTTGCTTTTGCAAAAGCACAAAACCTTTCTAAGGAAGAAACCTTGGCTTGTTTTGGAGCTTTTTATTTTGAAGAAGTTTTAGGAGATCCAAACGGAACCAATCATCAAAACATTAGAAACTTCATCAACTTAGGTTGGGACGGAATTCAGTTTGAAGGTGAAGCTTTGAAACTGAAATAATATATTTTCACGCTGTCACGTTCGTTGAGCGGAGTCGAAACCACTCTCGTTAAACAAAGAATCTCGACTCCACTCCGATTTGACAAAATTAAAAGTAAATGCTCTTTGCCACAGATTTTACAGATTAACACAGATTAAAAAAATCATTCTCATCATTTTAATCTGTGGCATTAAAATACTAAAATCAATCCCGTCCTGAAGTTTCGGGACTCCGGACTAAAAATCTAAAATCAACCATGCGTTGGACATTAAAACCAAAACCTTCCGAAGATAAAATCAAACATTTGGCACAAGTTCTAAATGTAGAAGATTTTGTAGCAACTTTATTAATCCAACGTGGTATTGAAACTTTTGATGATGCTAAGAATTTCTTTCGTCCATCATTAGAACATCTTCATGATCCGTATCTTATGAAGGATATGGACAAAGCAGTTTCCCGAATCGAACTTGCAATTGCCAATCAGGAAAACATCTTGTTTTTGGCGATTATGATGTCGATGGTACAACGGCTGTTTCTTTAGTTTCTTCTTACTTAAAATCATACTACCCAAATGTAGCAACCTACATTCCAGATCGTTATGCCGAAGGGGATGGAGTTTCATTTATGGGAATTGATTTTGCCGATGATAATGGTTTTTCACTCATTATCGCTTTAGATTGTGGTATAAAATCTTATCGATCATGTCGCTTACGCAAAAGAACGAAACATAGACTTCATTATTTGTGATCACCACCGTCCTGGAGAATTTCTTCCCGATGCGGTTGCCGTTTTAGATCCAAAAAGAGAAGATTGTTTTTATCCTTATGATGAATTATGTGGTTGTGGTGTAGGTTTTAAATTAATTCAGGCTTTAGGAACAAATCGTAATCAAACTATTGATGATTTATTTCCTTACTTAGATTTGGTTGCAACTGCAATTGCGGCAGATATTGTACCAATGACGGGTGAAAATAGAGTTTTAGCTTATTACGGCTTACAAGTTATTAATAGTGATCCAAGACCAGGAATAAAAGCTTTGGTTCACCAAGTAAAGAAAAAATCACTCGACATTACCGATGTTGTTTTTATCATAGCTCCACGAATTAATGCAGCTGGTCGAATTAAGCACGGCAATCACGCTGTCGAATTATTAACTGAATTCAACTTTGAGCAAGCACAACAATTTCATCCGAAATAGAAAAATACAATGCCGACCGTAAGGATCTGGACAAACAAATTACCAAAGAAGCTTTTCAGCAAATAGAAAAAAATCAAGAACAAAATCGATTTTCAACTGTAGTTTTTCAGGAAGACTGGCACAAAGGTGTTATCGGTATTGTGGCTTCTAGGTTAAAGAAACGTATTATCGTCCCACTCTTGTTTTTACAAAAAGTGGTGATAAATATGCCGCTTCTGCTCGCTCTGTAAAAGGGTTTGATGTATACAATGCACTCGATGCCTGTGCTGAACATTTAGAGCAATTTGGAGGACATATGTATGCAGCAGGAATGACATTAAAAGAAGAAAATTATCCAACGTTTAAAGAAGCCTTTGAAAAACAGGTACAAAAAACTATTCTACCCGAAATGTTAACTCCCGAAATCGAAATTGATGCCGAGATTAATTTTACCGATATTACTCCAAAATTAATTCGGATTTTAAAACAATTCGAGCCTTGGCCCTCTCAATATGACGCCTGTTTTTATGACAAAAAATATAAAAGATACAGGGTATGCAAAAGCCATGGGAGCAGATGAAGACCATCTTAAACTTTTTGTAAAGCAAAACAACTCCGAAGGAATCTCAGCAATCGGATTTGGTTTAGGCAAAAAATTAGACTTAACAACACAACAAAAGCCGTTTCAAGCTACTTATTGCATCTCAGAAAACGAATGGAATGGCACTATTTCTACGCAACTAATGTTAAAAGACATCCAGTAAGATGACAGATAAAATCAAAAAAAACGATCCATACGCAGCGTTACGCTACAAAGAGTTTAATGTTTTTTTAGTATTGCGTTTTGCCATGGTTTTTGCCTGGTCTATGCAATTTATCGTTATTGAATGGGAAGTATATAGTTTAACCAAAAATCCACTTTCATTAGGAATTATTGGCTTAATGGAAGTAATTCCAGCAGTTTCTATGGCTTTATTTGCTGGTCATATTGTAGATCAAAATGAGAAAAAAGGACTATTAGTAAAATGCATTCTGGGATTTTCGGTTATTAGTTTTGGTTTATTTTTACTGACATGGCCAAAAATAGTAAGTGGTTTTTCTAAAGATGCTATTTTATACTCTATTTATTTTTTGGTTTTCTTAGGCGGATTAGTAAGAGCGTTTTTAGGCCCAACGATTTTCTCTCTCTTATCCTTAATTGTACCTAAAAAATTATACCCTAATGCTGCTACCTGGAGTAGTTCAGTTTGGCAGGTAGGCTCCGTTTTAGGCCCAGCTATTGCAGGATTTTCAATTAACTATATAGGTGTTCATTGGTCTATGTGTTCCGTTTTTGCCTGTTCGCTCTTTGCATTAATCGCACTATCACAAATTAGTAAAAAACCTATTTTAAATCCGAAAATTGGTGAGCCAGTTATGGAAAGCCTAAAAGAAGGAATCAAGTTTGTATTTAATAACAAAACGATATTAGGTGTACTGTCTCTTGATATGGTGGCTGTCCTTTTTGGTGGAGCTGTTGCTTTATTACCCATATTTGCCCAAGACATTTTAAAAGTTGGTCCTGAAGGTTTTGGTATATTGCGAGCTGCTCCTGCAGTGGGTGCCTTTATTACAATGCTAATTTCTGCCTATGTTCCTTTGTATAAAAAAGCAGGAATGAAACTTTTAGCTGCAATTTTTGTTTTCGGACTATGCATAATTACATTTGGTATATCTACTATTTTCTGGCTTTCGGTTGCTGCTTTATTTTTAAGTGGTGTTGCCGATGGTATTTCGGTCGTTATACGCCAAACCATTTTGCAACTTAAAACTCCAGATCATATGCGTGGTCGAGTTGCTGCCGTAAACTCAATGTTTGTCGGTTCCTCTAACGAACTAGGAGCTTTTGAAAGCGGCTTAACAGCAAGACTTATGGGAACTGTTACTTCGGTTGTTTTTGGTGGAAGTATGACACTCTTAACTGTTTTAGGCTTTGGAATAAAATCTCCAACTTTTAGAAATCTGGATTTACAAAAAGATATGGAAGACCATCAAAACATGAACTAATAAAGAACATTGTTGGAAACTAAATTTTACAGCTATTGAAAACTGGTTTAAAACCTATTACTTCCACTTCGCTTACAAAGATATAAGCAACACAAATCCATGTCAATTAGTTAACCTAAATTTAGGTTAACTCTGTCGTTAACAAAAATTTACCGATTTTATGATTTTTTTATTTAGAATTAATATAAATAATAATTATATTTGTTTTTATAATTGATGATCATGAGAGAAATAGAACAAATATATCATAACGACTTCGGAATTTCTTTTTATTGGAAGAGCCATAATGAAACTCTATTTGATAAAATACAATTGATATTTAAAGAAACTGGATTTTACTTTTCATTATCCGAATTAAAAGATTTTGATGATTTAATCGAAGACAGCTTAATGACAAATGCCTGTTGTGATGAATGTGCCTTAAAAAATAAATGCCATAAATTTTTACTAAAGACTCCATGTTCTCAAATAGACTTGGCTGTTTCTATGGATGAATTAAAAGCTATTGAAGATTTAGTAAAAGGCTCATTATTCAAAATTCAGCTAGAAGAATATGTTTATGGAGTTGGTTTAAACTAATACAACTCCCTTATTTTAAAACTTTTAAAACAAGGGAGTTTCATAACTTATATGGCTACCATTTTTACTGTACCGTTAAATAAAATTGTAAACCTGGCTGTTTTTCTTTAACAGATTATTTTCCAAATTCTTTCAGTTCGAAAGTTTCACCATCAAAAACTCCGTAGGTAAAATATCCTATCCAGTCACCAAGATTCACATAATTAGAATCTTGACCTACAGAAAGAATCATAGGCAAATGACGGTGTCCAAAAACGAAATAATTATAATGTTTCGTTTCTAATTTACGTTTAGCATATAATACCAACCATTCATTTTCTTCTCCTAAAAACTTTACATCTTCGGCTCCAGAAATTAATTTATTTTTTACTGATAAATATTGTGCTAATTTCACACCAACATCTGGATGAAGCCATCTGAAAATCCATTTTGAGAATGGGTTTGTAAAGACTTTTTTCATTCTTTTATATCCTTTATCTCCTGGACCTTTTCCGTCTCCATGACCTATCAGAAATGTTTTTCCTCCAAAAGTAAATTCTTTATTATCATGATAAACAGGAATATTAAGTTCTGTTTCAAAATAATCATCCATCCATAAATCATGATTTCCTACAAAGAAATATACAGGAATTCCGCTATCACGAATTTCTGCCAATTTACCCAAAACACGAATAAATCCTTTAGGAACAACCGTTTTATATTCAAACCAAAAATCGAATAGATCACCTAATAAAAAAATGGCCTCAGCATCTTTTTTTACCTCATCGAGCCACGCAACAAATTTTTGCTCACGAGGAAAACTTAATTCGGGTGTAGGTGCTCCAAAATGTTGATCGGAAGCAAAATAAACTTTTTTATTATTGGGTAATTGCATGAAAATATATTTCGATTACAAATTATCGCTTGCGTACCATTCTGCAAATGACGATTCTGTTTCTTGAAGTTTTAAAGAGAAAAGAGAGATGTTTGTTGGTAATCTTTTGATAATTCTTTCTGAAAAATCAACAACCATATTCTCACTTGTTGGCTGATAATCAACTAAAATCACATGGTGCCCACGATTTTTTAGTTCGTTTGCCAGTTCTATATGCGGTGTTGTTTCATTAAAAACCGTAGCATGATCAAACTGATCTACGATTTCTTCTTTTACAATTTTCTTTAGATCCGAAAAATCAATTACCATTCCGTGCTTTACGTTATTGCGATCAGTAATTGGTGAACCAATAACTGTTACAGAGAGCTTATAACTATGTCCGTGAACATTTTTACATTTCCCATCATAACCATAAAGTGCGTGCCCTGTTTCGAAACTAAATTGTTTTGTAATTCTGATATTACTCATTGAGTTGTATTTTTAAGTTGCAAATTTACTAAATTAAAAACCGTTTTTGTCTCTTTTTTTAGCCCGGTTATACATCCAGTAGGCTACTCCAACCAAAATAACGAATGGAATAAACGAACCAATTACTACTCCAATCTGATAAGCACTATCGGGAGCAGTCTTCATTTTCTCCGCAACATCTATTCGTTGAAAGAATAAAATAACATTCATATTAATTATTTTTTAAATTGTAATAAAGCAGATTTTGTAAAATCTGACAAAACTAATTTTCCGGAAATCTGAGCTCTTTCCAAAAGCAATGAACCCCAATTTTCGGTTCCTTGCCAGATAATTTTCTTCATCTCAAATAAGGCTTCTGGATTATAACTTGCTAACTTCAAAACAAAGTGAGATAACTCTTCGTCCAACTCTACTTCGTTTTCTAATACTTTTGCAAAAAGCCCTTTATGATTTGCCCAAGTTGCCGATTTCCATTCATGAGCAGCAAGTGTCATCTCTGTCATTGCCGTTTTTCCAATCTTTTTAGAAACTGCTGGCTCTATAACAAATGGCCCAATTCCAATTGCTAATTCTGAAAGTTTTACAGCACTTTCTTGTGTAGCAAAAGCATAATCACAAGCAGCTGCAATACCAACTCCTCCCCCAACTGATTTACCATGAATACGTCCGACAATTATTTTAGAACAATTTCTCATTGCATTGATAAGATGGGCAAATCCTGAGAAAAACTCAGCTCCTTGCTCTTCGTTTTCAACTGCTAGAAGTTCATCAAAAGAAGCTCCTGCGCAAAAAGCACCATTTCCCTCGCTTCTTAAAATAACAACTGTAACTGCATCATTTTTACTCAAGCTGTCAATTTCAGCAGTTAATTTATTAAGCAAAGTTCTAGGAAAAGAATTACTTGCCGGGTGATAAAACTCAACTGTTGCTATATTATTTTGAATTACGGTATGAAGTGAACCGTATTGATTTTCTGAGCTCATAAAAAATAGTTTTGATTGTAAAGTTACGATTTTGGCAACTATTTTAAGGTGATGCGTTTTGAAATTTGCTTTTTGCCAATTAAATGACTTTATTTGCTATCGTATTGGGGGATTAGCTCATTTGGCTAGAGTGCTTGCCTGGCAGGCAAGAGGTGACCGGTTCGAATCCGGTATTCTCCACCAATAAAAGAATAAACCTTTGTAAATTAATTTTTACAGAGGTTTTATTTTTTTAGGACTACTTCATTATAATAAAAAAATAAGTTCGATAAATAAATACGCTATTATTAAATTATTACCAAAAAAAATCCCCTTCATATTAATCTCTTTTTATCAGATTTAAAACTTTACAAAAATACAAACTAGCTCGTATATCCAATAAAACGGTGTTAAAACGTAGTTAATTTTCTACAAATGGTATGTTTTTTGAATTTAGACAATTCGATCAAGAGCCTAATCTCTTAATATATCGTATTACTTTCTTAATTTTTATAAACATTTCACATGAAAAAATTATTACTATTATTTAGTTTAACCATTATTACTATTTCATGTTCTTCAGGTGATGAAGACGCCTACGGTATTTTTAATCCTCCAGCATGGATACAAGGAGTTTGGAAAGATGAAGCTTCTGGGGCAACATTAACTTTTACAAATCATGACATAAAATATACTACAAGTGGTAAGTCTTTTTCCTTTAGTAGGCAAGCGAATACATACTCTCAAACATTAGCGCAAGAGATATCTTCTACACCAAATTTGTATGTATCTGACTTTCATCAGGGTGATCAAGGTTTTATATTTCGATTTAACTTTTCAAAAACATCAAATACAAGAATGCACTCAAAAGGACATTTGCCTGGGAATTACGTCAAACAATAAATATAAACCTACAATTAATCATTATTTTACATTTTTGTAAGAAAAAATATGTTGTATTTGTTTTTGAATAATTTCTCTCTTTGAGAGAACAAAGATTCATTATGCAACAACAACTATATATAGCTAAATAGTAATTATCGAACTTGAGGCAATAGAATGTAATAATAGTTTACAAAAGAAAATTATTTGTTTTTCGAATAAAATATAACATATTTTAATATATTTCTGAATTAGTAAGTGGGAATAAAACACATTATTAAAAGTGTTCAATAAAAGAAAAACAAATGCTAAACCGTAATCCTATTTTAAATATGCGATTACGGTTTTTTTATTTCAACAAGTAAGAAACCTGAATTGAACCATAGAAATATCCCATATTATCTTTATGTTTTAATTCTTTACTTCTGTAAACAAATGCATAAGATAAATTAAGACTATTCTTTCTGTATTTCAAGCCTGCTTCGGCATTAAAACGAAGTGGAATTAAATTATATGTTACGGGACTATTATCATTAAACAAACTTCCTTGAATAGTGGCATCATACACTTGACAATTAATACTAGGAATTGCATAAAAATAAAATTCGCTTTGTTTCAATGCTGGATTGGCATTCATTGAGGCTCCGTGAAGATTGGAATCATAAATTGGAACTAGTTTTTTAAAACCGATCCTTGTCATCCATCCTGCTTTTATTCCTGTAAAAATAGTCCCCAGATTAGCTTCTGATTGAAAATTAAAATCTATATAATTGTAATTTATCTTTGGAAACAACTTGGTAGAATACAGAAAATGAGTTTGAATTGCTAAAGCATTGTGAATTTGATGTTGCCAGCCATGAACTGATCTATATTGGAAAAAATTATGAAATTGCTCTTGCATCTCTTCTCCAAAAGAGTTCTTACCAATAAAACCTAGTTGAAAGTCAACCTTTAATACAGATTCATTTTGATAAAAGGTATTTCGACCTACTCCTGCAAAAAGATACCCTGCAAACGGTCTATCGTTTAAAGCAATATCATCTGCATTTATAGTATGTGGATTATAAATATACTGTCCTAATCGAAATTCAGTGATTTTTTTATTTACTTTTTCATTATTGTTTTCAGATAAAAATCTATAAAAAAGCTCCAGCCCATTTGTATAATACTTATCATTTTTAGATGATGTATACAAATCATTATCTGTAACAAAACCTATCTCTTGAGTTCTGCTTTGAGCAAAAACAAAAGTTACAATAAAAATTAGAGTGATGCTTAATGCTTTTTTTGGTATCATCAATAATCAATTTTGCCAACGCTGCGCATCACTTTAACAATTTTATTTTTCCTTTTATTTATGTAGCTTGAGGACCCCGTTGCTTTAAACTTACGCGGATTTGGTAAGATAGCAGCAATTCCTGCAGCCTGTATAGGTGTAAGACTCTTTGCACTCTTGCGGTACCAATGTTGTGCTGCAGCCTCGGCTCCATATACTCCATCTCCCATCTCGATGCTATTAAGATATACTTCCATAATACGTTCTTTTCCCCAAACTAATTCGATCAAGACTGTAAAATAAGCTTCCAGTCCTTTACGGAAATAACTTTTTCCTTGCCATAAAAAAACATTTTTGGCAGTTTGTTGTGATATGGTACTTCCTCCTCTTATTCTTCTACCGCGCTCATTACTTTTGTATGCTTTTTGCAATGCCTTAAAGTCAAAACCATTGTGTTTTAAGAAAGTTCCATCTTCACTCGCAATAACTGCTTTTTGTAAATTCATGGATATATTCTCAATTGGCTCCCAATCGTGACTAAAATAATTTTCTTTCCCTGCTATTTTATTTTCAATACCACGAATTACCATTAAAGGCGTAAAAGGAACTGGAACAAATTTAAAAAGCACCACAAAAAATATTGAAACTCCAAAGAACCACAAAAGTAGTTTCCAAAAAAAACGGACTAATTTACTACCAAACGACCTATTATTCTTCTTAGAAGTTGGTTTTGCTTTACTTGTTGTTGTTTTTTTTGGTGCTGCTTTTTTAGTCGCCATTATATTAAATCTGCTAATTCTGTTCCTATTAAACTACCTATTGCTACTCCCATCCCTCCTAATCGAACGCCACAATATACGTTTTCAGACAATTGAGTTACAATTGGATTTTTACTATTTCCTACTCCCATTATCCCACTCCATCTGTGAGCAATATCTATTTTTTGATTTGGTAAAATTACATTTTTCAACAAATCTTCCAATTTATTTTGTATAATTTCTGTATGTCCAAATTCGGTTGTGGTTTCTGTTTCAAAATCCAGATTTCGACCACCACCTAATAAAATTCTATCGCCTACATTTCTAAAATAATAATAGCCTCTATCTAAGTGAAACGTACCTTTAATTTCTAAATCATGAATAGGTTCTGTAATAAGAACCTGTGCTCTTGCTGGCTTCACTTCTCCATCTGTAAGTTTACTTGCAAATCCGTTTGTGGCGAATAGGAGTTTATTTGTAGTGAAAATAAAATCTCCTAATGCAACCTCAACAAGATTGCCTTTGTCAAAATAGGAAGTAACGGTTTGCTTATTCAAAATCAAAATGTTTGCCTCAATTGCTTCTTTCAACAACGCTTGCATCATATTACCAGTATCTAATTGTCCTTCAAAAGGATTAAAGACCAAATACTCATGAATACCTTTAAACTCAAAACAATCTACTTCTTTAGCAAAAACATCTGTCTTAAAAAATGGTTTAAGAATTTCATTTACAAAAGCTAATTTGCTTGAGCATTCATTGTATCCTTTTTCATCTTCTTTCAAAAACAACTCATACCCTCCATAAGGTTTGAAATCAATTGCATGATCTCCCAATCGTTTACGTAATAACTGCAACCCTTTCCAACGCTTTTCAATAAGCTTGATTACATCTTCTTCTGTATGCGATTTTAAATCGTCAACTATTTCCGACAGGCTTCCAAAACAAGCAAAACCCGCATTTTTTGTACTTGCTCCTTGGGGTAACATTCCTTTTTCTAGAATCAGAATTTTAGCTTTGGGAAATTTTTCGCGTAAGCGTAATCCTGCATGCAAGCCTACAATTCCACTACCAACAATAGTAAAATCTACATTTGTAAACCAATTTTTAAGCTCCCAATAACTTAATTCCATTTGATATTTTTTATAAAAATAGTGTTTTTTTGAGTATCTACAATAAGAAGAGTTTTACAGATTAATCGTTTTATTCTACCATCTAAGTAAATTAAAATCATCTAACAAAATTGCCCCGAATAAAACTTAAAATAAACTCATAATTATTTATCTGATTCAACCAGTTCCTCAAATTCACAATTGCTTTTTATCTTTTATTTAAGAAAATACCTACCGTGTTATCGTCAGGTTGCTGGAATAAATTTTGTACTTTTAGAACCTTAAAATTTAAGTTTAAATCTATGAAAAAAGCACTATTTACAACCTTAGTAATGATGAGTTTAAGCACCATGGCACAAAATGTAATGTCACCCGAATTATTATGGAAGTTAGGACGAGTTACTCCACTTGGACTTTCAAAAGATGGAAAAAACGTTGTTTATAAGGTTACAACACCATCAATTGTCGAAAATAATTCGCAATCAAAATATTATACACTACCTGTAAATGGAGGAAAAGCTACTGAAGTTTCAGATATAAAAACAGTCTTAACTAACAAAAACATTTCTCCAGATGGGAAATTTTTAGTGTACAATGAAGAAGTAAAAATTGACAAAGTTTTAGGGAAAGATTTTTACCCTAGCCTGAATAAATCTGATGCGCAAATCTACGATGGTTTAGATTACCGCCATTGGGACACTTGGAATGAAGGGAAATTTAATCATGTTTTTTACAAAGAAAATAAAGATGGTGCTACTGGAATCGATCTTTTAAAAGGAGAGAACTTCAACAGCCCTCAAAAACCTTTTGGTGGAGACGAAGATTATATTTGGTCACCTGATGGCAAAAGCATTTTGTATGTAAGCAAGAAAAAAGCAGGAACACAGTATGCAATTTCTACCAATACTGATATTTACGAGTACAACCTTGAAACTGGTAAAACAACAAACAGAACCGAAGATAATTTAGGTTATGATATGGCCCCACAATTTTCACCAGCAGGAAATTTAACTTGGCTGCAAATGAAACGTGATGGGTATGAAGCTGATAAAAACGACATTATTGTTGATTTTAAAGGTATGAAGATGAACCTAACTGCTAATTGGGATGGAACCGTAAATAGCTTCATGTGGAGTAAAGATGGTAAGAAAGTATTTTTTGTAGCACCTATTGATGGCACAAAACAACTTTTTGAAGTGAATTTCCCTGGATTGACTAAAATTGCTATAAATGTTCGTCAAATTACAAATGGTAATTATGATGTGAATGATTTAGTTGGTTTTGCAGATGATAACATCATTGTTAGCAGATCAGACATGAATCATGCTAACGAGATTTTCTCTTTTAACTTTAAAAAGAATACTTGGAAGCAATTGTCAGATGTAAATACTAACACATACGAAAAACTTACTTTAAGCAAAACTGAGAGACGTTATGTTACTACAACCGATGGTAAAAAAATGTTGGTTTGGGTAATTTTGCCTCCAAATTTTGATGCTTCAAAAAAATATCCAACACTTTTATATTGCCAAGGCGGGCCACAATCTGCTTTAACACAATCCTATTCTTACCGTTGGAATTTCTCACTAATGGCTGCTAAAGGTTATATAGTTGTAGCGCCTAACCGTCGCGGAATGCCTGGTCATGGAGTAAAATGGAACGAACAAATTAGTAAGGATTGGGGCGGACAAGTTATGGATGATTACTTATCAGCTATTGATGATGTTGCAAAAGAAAACTATGTTGATAAAACTCGTTTAGGTTGTGTAGGTGCAAGCTACGGTGGTTATTCGGCTTTCTTTTTAGCAGGAATTCACAACAACCGTTTTAAAACTTTTATTGCTCATGATGGTGTTTTCAATACACAAAGTATGTTTGGAACTACCGAAGAAGTTTTCTTCAACAATTGGGATTTTGGTGGGCCTTACTGGGATAAAAATAATGCAGTTGCTCAAAAAGCATATACTACTTTTAACCCAATAAACTACGTTGACAAATGGAACAAACCAATCTTGATTATTCAAGGTGGAAAAGATTTCCGTGTGCCAATCGGTCAATCTCAAGAAGCATTTCAAGCTGCTCAATTACGCGGAATAAAAAGTAGATTATTGTATTTCCCTGAAGAAAATCACTGGGTTTTAAAACCTCAGAATGCCCAAGTTTGGCAAAGTGAATTCTTTAAATGGTTAGACGAAACACTATAATCAAATTGTTCTTGAATTAGAGACTAAACAATTAATTTGTTTAAAATAATTTTATATAAAAGCTGCAGATATTAAAAGGTATCTGTGGCTTTTTTTGCATTTACTAATTAAAATCATATAACATATTGATCGTGATTTATAATCCTTAATCAGAAAATTTTAAATAAATTGCGATAATATAAAAAACAAAATCCCTACAATTATAATCTATGGAGAGTAAAAACAGTTACATTCCGCTTAAAGTTTTTATAAGTTACATTGCATTAGCTTCTCTTGTAATTAGTGTAGGATGGGTTTTATATTCAGAGAATGTTATTTATTCAAATATAGAAAGTAAAATTGCTTTTGAAAAAACTAAAATTTTAAAAGTAAGTCAGCTATTTTCAAACGTATACAAAACTGAAAGTCTGGCTCGAAAAACCATTCAATCTAATTCTGAAACCGATTTCAAACACTATATCAAAGAATCTGATTCCTTACGAATTCGAATTGATTCTTTAAAAAAAATAGTTACTACCCAATCTCAAATTGTTTTATTGGATAGTGTGAATTATTTGTTGGCTGAAAACTAGAAACATTCGACAATTAAAATCTATCAAAAGCAAAGCTAATGATGAAGTTACAGTAAACAATGCCATTGATGAATTAACGAAACTCGAATTTTCATTACGTAAATTACAACTTGAAGATTTTGCCAAAAATCCTGAAAAACTAGGAACATATCAGCGTAATGTTCTCCAAAAATATGTTGATTATCTCAATCAAAATATTCCAGATGACAGTACAAATACATTAAGCAAAAAAGCATCTGATTCTATCTTATCTACATCCAAAAAATTATTAAGTTCAGTAAAAAGGGAAACAGAAAAGAAAAAGGAATCACTCAATTATCAGGAGAACAAATTACTTAAAAATGAAATTCTGATTTCTGAACAACTCCGAAAAGTGCTACGCATGATCGAGCGTGAAATCATAATAAACTCCATTAAATATAATACTGATAAAGAAAAATCATTAAAAAAAATCAATCAGATTGTTACTGGTGCGGCCATTGTAGGCCTGCTGCTCACTATCTTTTTTTCTATCCTTATTGCGAGTGATTTCTCCAAGACCCAACTTTATAAGAAACAATTAGAAATTGCCAATTTTAAGACTAGAAATCTTTTAAAAAGCCGTGAACAGCTCATTTCTACAGTAAGTCATGATCTAAAAACTCCATTGAGCACAATTGTAGGCTATACTGAACTCTTAGATAATTCTGATATAAATACAAAGCAATCGTATTTCATCAAGAATATTAAAAATTCATCCGAATACATATCGCAATTGGTACAAGATTTACTTGATTTTTCTCAAATCGAGGCTGGAAAAATTACAATCGAAAAAAAACCTTTCTTACTTCCTGAAATCATAACCGAAGTTGCCAAAAGCATACAATCTGTTTACAAACAAAAGGACATAGAACTTATCATTTCATGCTGACGAAAAATTAAACCAAAGAATAATTGGAGATTCTTTTCGACTGAAACAAATTTTGAGTAATATTATTGGTAATGCTTATAAGTTTACCGAAAAAGGTTTTATAAAAATCGATGCTGCAATTAATTATAATGGAGATTTTGTTATTATAAAAGTAGAAGATTCTGGTATTGGAATTGAGAAAAAAAATCAAAATTTAATATTCGAAGAATTTGCTCAAGCCAATGAAAATATTGAAAAAAAATATGGAGGAACTGGCTTAGGTCTTGCTATATCAAAAAAAATAGCAACTCTTTTAGGTGGTGATTTACATCTAAAAAGTGTTTTTGGAAAAGGCAGTACTTTTGAAATTCAACTTCCACTAGTTTTCGATACCAATCCAAAATCTGAATTAGAAGAACCAACAAACCGAGAAAATCACACCGCTCCTTTAATTTTATCTAAAACTGCAATTGTAATAGACGACGATACTAATTTACTGGGTTTGACTTCTGAAGTTTTAAAGCAAAACAATTATACAGTTTTGGCTTTTAATAATGCAAACAACGCTTTAAAAACAATCCAGAATACTCCTTTTGACTTTATCATAACCGATATACAAATGCCAGAAATTGATGGATTTCAATTTATAGAAAAATTAAAAAAAACTACGAACTCTCAATATCAAAACCAACCTATAATTGCCTTAACAGGAAGAGATGATTTAGATTTAGAAGTTTATATAGATGCTGGTTTTACAACTGTTGTAAAAAAACCTTATTCTCCTAAAACATTACTCAAAACGATCCTTTCATTATTTGATAGTTCGTATAAAATTGAGCCTGAGGATAGCGACATTAACAACTCTAATTCAGAGAAAGGGTTTTCTCTAGATTCTTTAAAATCATTTTTAACCAATGACAAAGAAGCCCTTCAAGAAGTACTTAAGACATTTATAACAACAACAAAAGAAAACTTAGTAGTTTTAGAGAAGAGTATTGAGAGTAAAGATGCTATCGAAATAAATGCTATTGCACACCGAATGTCTCCAATGTTCAAACAAATCAATGCTTCTGAAATCAGTAAGATTTTAGGTGATTTAGAACAAAACAAATACTCAGATACAGATTTAGAGACAATTTTTGATGAATTAAAAACTAAAATCAATTCACTACTCCAGATACTTGAAAAAGAAACAACTTAATCTATATTATATTGCTTTAACTTATTGTATAAAGTTTTTCGAGTAATCTTCAGCATTTTTGCAGCTTCTGATTTATTGTTTTTAGCTTTTGACAAAGCATGAATAATAGCTTCTTTTTCATTTTCAGACAATGAAAAATCATTTGGTACCTGCTTTTGGGTCTGAAAAAATTCTAAAGGCAATACACTTGTCTCTATAAAATCTCCTTGTGATAATAACGTTGCTCTTTTGACACAGTTTTGAAGTTCTCTTAAATTTCCAGGCCATCTGTATTTTTGGAAAACTGCAATTACTTCATCTGAAAAACCAATAATGTTTTTATTTAATTGCTCATTAGCTTTTTCAAGAAAGAAATCTGCAAAAATCATTAGATCTTCTTCTCTTTCAATCAGTGAAGGTGAATGAATAGAAAACTCATTTATTCGATGATATAAATCTTCACGAAAATCTCCTTTTTGCACAGCTTCTCTTAAATCTTCGTTGGTTGCTGTTACAATACGTATATCAACATCAATTTCTTTATTACTTCCAACGGGTTTTATTTTTCGTTCTTGTAAAGCTCTCAAAAGTTGAATTTGATTTTCATAAGAAAGATTTCCGATTTCGTCTAAAAATGACAGTTCCTCCATTTGCGGCTTCAAAATAACCTATTTTATCTGTAATAGCTCCTGTAAAAGAACCTTTTAAATGTCCGAAAAACTCACTTGCAGCTAATTCTTTGGGTATAGCACCACAATCTACAGCAATGAAATTATTCCCTTTTCTAGGGCTTTGTTCATGAATACTTTTGGCTATGATTTCTTTTCCTGTACCACTTTCCCCAATTATTAAAACCGACATATTAGTTGGGCTAACAAGCTTAATATGCTCAGCTAATTTCTTTGAAGCTTTAGAAATTCCTTTTACAATCTCAAATTCGTTTGATTTTTTTTGAGACTTTATTTTTTGTTCTTTTTCTAGAACTACAACAGAATTTTGTAAAGCATTTGAAATTACTAATAAAACTTCTTCTGGATTAAATGGTTTCGAAATATAATCTGCAGCACCATTTTTTATAGCCTTCACAGCTGTATTTACGTCTGAATACCCTGTCATTAAAATAACTGGAATTTCAGGATAGATTTTTTTAAATTCAGTCATCAACCCTATTCCATCTGAATCTGGAAGTCTTAAGTCTGTAATAATAAGATCGAAAGATTCATCCTTAATTATATTTCTGGCTTCGGTTGCAGAAAAAGCAGTCACAACTGTGTATGCTTTTTTTGTTAGAAATTTATCTAATAATTTACAAAACGAAATATCATCTTCTATTAATAAAATCTTTGGCATTAGTGTTTGGACTTTTCATGCTAAAAATAAGACTAAATTAATTGTATTTTCACAAAATTTTGCAAAAAAAAAGAGATTGCAATAGACTGCACCCAAAAGTTTAGACAAATTAATAATTAAGTTTGAAAATAATGAGCTCGGTATTGTATCGGGCTCATTCCTTTTAGATTAAGTTTAATTCTGTCATTATTATAATAATTTATATACTCAACAATCTCTTGTTTCAATTGATTAATAGAACTGTATTTTTTAAGATAAAACAGTTCTGATTTTAATATTCCGAAGAAATTTTCAATAACCGCATTGTCAAGACAATTCCCTTTTCTGGACATACTTTGTTTAATTCCTTTTTTCTTTAATAAATAATGATATTGTTTCATTTGATACTGCCAGCCTTGGTCAGAATGCAGAGTTAAATTAGTATTATCTGGTATTTTTGCAAATGCTTTTTCAAGCATTGTTGAGATTTGATTAAACACTGGTCTTTGAGATAATTCATAGCTGATTATCTCTCCATTAAACAGATCAATTATCGGCGATAAGTACAGTTTATTGCCAGAAACATTAAATTCAGTCACATCGGTTGCCCATTTCTCATTAGGTTTATCTGCCTTAAAATTACGTTGTAATATATTGGGAACTATTCTTCCCTGTTCACCTTTATATGATCTGTACTTCTTGATTCTGATTAAACTTTTTAATCCTAAAAATTTCATCAATCGAAGTACTGTTTTGTGATTAATTAAAATACCTTCTTTTTTGATTAATAGAGTAATACGTCTATATCCCAATCTACCCTTATGATAATTGTAAATCTTTTTAATTAATTCTTTTATCTCTTGATATTTATCGATTACCTGACCTTTTTTTTCATAGTAATAATACGTACTTCTAACCATGTTCATACAATTTAGTAAAAGATCTAAATCATACTTATGCCTTAATTCCATTATGGTTTGAGCTTTTTGTTTTGATTGGCTTGCTCGGCTTGAACTAAGGCGTTGAACTTTTTTAGAATTTCGTTCTCAGCGCGCAGATACTCTAACTCCTTTAAGAGCTCTTCTTCCCTGCTTAAAGGTTTATCTGTTTTTCGTTGTTTTCTCTTAAAATTCATAACTGCTGGTCTACCTCGTGATTTAAGTTCTAAACCTGCCAAGTAATCTTTCGCATATCTTCTTTGCCAGCTTATTATTGTGGACTGTGCTGGAATTTGGAAAATTAAGCAGGCTTCATCCAAAGATATAGACTTATTTTGAATGGTTTGTATCACTTTCAATTTAAAGTCTGCAGTATAAATTTTATTTTTTTGTCTTGGTAAAAGACCTTCTATTCCAAATTCATTATAACGACTAATCCAGCATGTAAGGTTACTCTCGGCTATGCTGTTTGCTTTGGCTGTGCCTTTAACCGAGTTATGTCTTTTTAAAACTTCCTCTACACAACGAAGTTTAAATTCATAATTGTATTTGACTTTTCTTTCCATAAAAATGCCCCCAAATAGTGTCTAACTTTTTGGGGGCAGTTCACAAAATGCAATCTCTTTTTTAAAAAAACCTAAACTAATCTACCTAAATTATATTTTTATCCAATTGCCATTGACATCTGAATACACAGTAGCCTTTTGGTCACCAACTGAAATTTCTAATTTGTATTCTTTCTTTTCATTTACATATGCCTTATCAAGTTTCACATCCGGATAAGCTTTCTGCAAAGCTGTTTTTACTGCCGCCGGCACTGTGTCTTCACTAATTTCAGTGTAGCCGTCTTGCACAATTACAACTTTAATCACTGGCTCTGTAATTGTTAGAGTTGCTGCATAAATTGACAGGCTCCCTAAAACAATTGCTACGGATAAGATTACTTTTTTCATAATGATATGTTTAAATTTAACTCGTTTGCCTTGTGATCAATTATTTTTTGATCAGATTTCCTAATGCGTCAGAGAAAATAGTATATTTTTTATCGCCATGAACGATTTCTAATTTATATACATTTTTTTCATTTTTATACGCTTTTTCTAGTTTCGCTCCTGAAAAGATTTTTCAAGAGTAGCTTTTACTTCTGCTGGAAGTACATCTGCACTAACCTCTACGTATTCATCCTGAACACTAATTACTTTCACAGTCGGTTCTGCAATAGCTACAGTTGTAGCATTAGCTGAAAAACTTCCTAATACAATTGCTGCGGATAAGATTAACTTTTTCATGATATTAAATTTAATGTTTATAAATTTCTAAATCGAATTATTTTTTAATCCAGTTTCCTGTTGCATCTGCAAAAAGACTTCCTACTTTATCTCCTACAGTTATATCCAACTTATACTCTTTGTTAGCATTTACATAAGCTTTATTAAGCACTGCATCTGGATATGCTTTTTTCAATGCTGCCGGGATAGCCGCTGGCAATTCTTCAATTTTAATTTCAGTGTATTCTTCTTGAACTGATGTAGTTTTAACATCTACAACTGAAGTTGGTAAAGTTGTTGCGAATGAAGATAAACTTCCTAATACGATTGCGGCTGATAAGATTAACTTTTTCATAATGATATATTTTTATATATTTTTTAATTTATTTTGATTTTCTAAATTGAATTATTTTTTAATCCAGTTTCCTGTTGCATCTGCAAAAAGACTTCCTACTTTATCTCCTACAGTTACATCTAACTTATACTCTTTATTCGCATTTACATATGCTTTATTAAGTACTGCATCTGGATATGCTTTTTTCAACGCTGCTGGAATTGCTGCTGGTAATTCTTCGATTTTAATTTCTGTATATTCTTCCTGAGCTGATATAGTTTTAACATCTACAACTGAAGTTGGTAAAGTTGTTGCGAATGAAGATAAACTTCCTAATACGATTGCGGCTGATAAGATTAACTTTTTCATAATGATATATTTTTATATGTTTTTTAATTTATTTTGATTTTCTAAATTGAATTATTTTTTAATCCAGTTTCCTGTTGCATCTGCAAAAAGACTTCCTACTTTATCTCCTACAGTTACATCTAACTTATACTCTTTATTTGCATTTACATATGCTTTATTAAGTACTGCATCTGGATATGCTTTTTTCAATGCTGCTGGAATTGCTGCTGGTAATTCTTCGATTTTAATTTCTGTATATTCTTCCTGAACTGATATGGTTTTAACATCTATAACTGAAGTTGGTAAAACTGTTGCAAATGAAGACAAACTTCCTAATACGATTGCGGCTGATAAGATTAACTTTTTCATAATAATAGATTTTAAATTATTTGTATTGTTTTTACACTTCAGATAAAGAAATTATTGTGCCGTAAAACAAAAACAAATATAAACAATTAATTTACAGGTACTTATATTTAAATTCACAAAACCACTACCGCTATAAGAGTGTGTAAAGTGGATAAAAAGTGTGTAAAAAGTATACAATAAGTCGATTTTATGTCAACTTATTTCAGAATGGGACATCATAAACAAAAAAAGCCTCACATTACTGCGAGGCTTTTGAATACTATATGTAATAATCTATTCCAGTTCTTTCATTTTAAATGTGTCCATAAAAGCAGTCGTATAATCTCCTGCAATATAACGTGGATCATCCATTAATTGTCTGTGAAAAGGAATTGTTGTTTTAACTCCTTCGATTACAAATTCATCCAAAGCTCTTCTCATCTTGCTAATTGCTTCTTCACGAGATTGTGCAGTAGTAATTAATTTAGCAATCATTGAATCATAATTTGGCGGAATACTATAACCAGAATACACATGCGTATCTAAACGTACACCATGACCTCCTGGCATATGAAGCGTAGTAATTTTTCCTGGTGAAGGGCGAAAATCATTATATGGATCTTCAGCATTAATACGACATTCTATAGCGTGTAATTGTGGTAAATAATTTTTTCCAGAAATTGGTATTCCAGCTGCAACCATAATTTGCTCACGAATCAAGTCATAATCAATAACTTGCTCTGTAATAGGATGCTCTACCTGAATACGTGTATTCATTTCCATGAAATAGAAGTTTCTGTGTTTATCAACCAAAAATTCTACTGTTCCTGCTCCTTCATACTTAATAAATTCAGCTGCTTTTACAGCTGCTTCACCCATTTTAGCACGCAATTCATCAGTCATGAATGGCGAAGGAGTTTCTTCAGTTAATTTTTGATGACGACGTTGTACAGAACAATCTCTCTCTGAAAGATGACATGCTTTTCCATAAGAATCACCTACAATCTGAATTTCGATATGACGAGGTTCTTCAATTAATTTTTCAAGATACATTCCGTCATTACCAAAAGCAGCTAATGATTCCTGACGTGCACTATCCCAAGCTTTTTGAAGCTCTTCAGCTTTCCAAACAGCTCTCATCCCTTTTCCACCACCACCAGCAGTAGCTTTAAGCATTACTGGATAACCGAATTCTTCAGCTAATTTTTGTGTTTGTTCAAATGATTCTAATAATCCATCTGAACCTGGTACACAAGGAACTCCTGCTTCTTTCATTGTTGCTTTGGCAGAAGCTTTATCACCCATTCTATCTATCATTTCAGGAGCCGCACCAATAAATTTGATACCGTGTTCCTGACATATTTTAGAAAATTTTGAATTCTCAGAAAGAAATCCATATCCTGGATGTATTGCATCTGCATTTGTAATTTCAGCAGCGGCAATAATATTTGACATTTTCAAATACGATAAGTTACTCGGAGGAGGACCTATACAAACTGCTTCATCTGCAAATTTAACATGCAAGCTTTCAGCATCAGCTGTTGAGTAAACTGCAACAGTCTTAATCCCCATTTCCTTACATGTACGAATTACACGAAGTGCAATTTCTCCTCTATTCGCAATTAATATTTTTTTAAACATCTTTTTAAAATTAGATAATTAGATAATTAGATCGTATGATTATTAGATTATAGAAAATTTCTAAAATCTAAAATCTAAAATCTAATTTTTTATGATGGATCTACTAAAAACAATGGTTGATCAAACTCAACTGGAGACATATCATCTACTAAAATCTTAACAATTTTACCAGAAACTTCAGATTCAATTTCATTAAATAATTTCATTGCTTCAATAACACAAAGAACATCTCCTTTAGCAATTGTTGAACCTACTTCAGCAAAAGCTGGTTTGTCTGGCGAAGGTTTTCTATAAAAAGTTCCAATAATTGGTGATTTTATAGTAATCAAATTAGAATTTTCTGCTGCAGCTGGAGTCTCTGTAGTTGTTACTACTGGAACAGCTTGCTGAGGCACTACAGCTTGAGGCAATGTTGCTTGAGCTGGTAATTGTTGAACATACGTGGTTTCAGTTACATTACCTTCTAAAGTTGTTCTAATGGTGATTTTAACATCATCCATCTCCAACTTTACTTCAGCAACTCCCGAATTTGCTACAAATTTGATTAGGTTTTGAATTTCTTTTAAATCCATAATATTCGTTTTTAGTTTAAATTTATTTTTTATCGTAAGCCCATTTTAAGTATATAGATCCCCAAGTGAATCCACCTCCAAAAGCGGCAAAAATAATGTTATCTCCTTTTTTGAATAAATGCTCAAAATCGCTAAGTACCAAAGGTAATGTCGCCGATGTTGTATTACCGTATTTTTCAATATTCATTAATACTTTTGAGTCTTCTAAGTTCATTCTGCTTGCAGTAGCATCAATGATACGTTTGTTTGCCTGATGCGGAACCAGCCAACTTACATCTTGATTTGTTAAATTATTTCTCTTAAGAATTAATTCACTTGCATCAGCCATATTGGTAACAGCATATTTAAAAACAGTTTTCCCATCTTGAATAATATTGTGTCTGTTTTCTTGAACTGTTTTTAAAGTAGTAGGAATTAAAGATCCTCCTGCTGCTATTTTCAAGAAGTCACGACCAACTCCGTCACTTCTCAAATATTCATCTTGCAATCCTAAACCTTCGTAATTAGGTTCAAATAACACTGCTCCTGCTCCATCTCCAAAAATAATACAAGTCGATCTGTCTGTATAATCTACTATCGAAGACATTTTATCTGCTCCTATTAGTAATACTTTTTTGTATCTGCCTGACTGAATATATGCTGCTGCTGTAGACATTCCGTAAAGGAAACTAGAACAAGCCGCTTGTAAATCGTATGCAAAAGCATTTGTTGCTCCAATTTCTGTTGCAACATAAACTCCTGTAGAAGCTACTGGCATATCTGCTGTAGCTGTTGCCATTATTATCATATCAATCTCCAAAGGATCAATATTAGCTTTGGCTATTAAATCTTGTGCTGCTTTTATAGCAAGAAATGAGGTTCCTTTATCAGTATCTTTAAGAATTCTTCTTTCTTTTATTCCGGTGCGGGTAGTAATCCATTCATCATTGGTATCTACCATGGTTTCTAAGACTTTGTTTGAAAGTACAAAGTCTGGAACATAAGCTCCAACAGCGGTTATTGCGGCTGTGATTGTATTCATTATATTCAATTATTTCCTTCCAAATACTGGTATTTGAAAAATTTTTAAAAGACTTGAAAATTACAAAAAAAATTCTAAACGTATTGTCCTAATTTTCTTAAATAACGAAAATTATAACCAACAAAAAAAACTCTCACATAGTGAGAGTTCTAATATCATTTACAAAAATGTATTAAGCAACAGCTACAGATTTATCTATAACAACTTGCCCTCTGTAGTACATTTTCCCTTCATGCCAGTAAGCTCTGTGGTATAAATGTGCTTCTCCAGTGATAGGACATGTAGCGATTTGAGCTACAGTAGCTTTATAATGTGTTCTTCTCTTATCTCTTCTTGTTTTCGAGATTTTTCTCTTAGGATGTGCCATTTTACTATATTATTTATCCGTTAATAGTTTCTTTAATTTGTCCCAACGAGGGTCAATATCTTCTTCTTTTGTACTCTCTTCTTTTTGTTCTTTTATAGTTAACTCATTCAGCTTATCTAAAGCTTCAGTTTTTAAACTTCCATCTTTAATTCCTGGATGAATCCTTTTTAGAGGTACCGAAAGCGCAATCATTTCATAGATATATTGTGCAATATCTATTTCAAATTCGCCATAAGGCAGAATAAGCAGTTCTTCATTGTCATTATTAAAAGCCTCTCCAAAACGAACTATCAACTTCATATTACCTTTTAAAGGCAAATCAAAATCTTCGCTTGTTAAGTCACATGGTACATTTACAGTGCCTTTGTGCTTGAAACCCAACTCTAACATGTTGCTTTTCTTCTCTAAAACTACATTTACTTTGATATCCGAATTTTGAAATTCCTCATAATCAAAGCTCTCAAAGAACACATTACTTATTTGATACTCAAAATGGTGTTTACCTAACTTTAATCCTACAAACGGAATTAAATATTCTTTTGTCTTGCTCATTTCAACATCATTTTTCCTAATTCATATTCTGAGTCACAGAACTCTGAATCGGGGTGCAAAGATATAAAATTATTGTAAAACTAATAATCTTATTCACCTTTTTTTGTTTATAACTGTTTTTCTTTTATTTTAAGAGGTTTTTTGCTAATCTCCTCATATTGATTACGAGAACGAAATATGTCTATTGCTAAATAAACAGCCTCCTTAAATGAATTGTAATCTGCAATATCTTTTCCTGCAATATCATACGCTGTACCATGATCTGGCGAGGTTCTCACCTTGTTTAAACCCGCAGTATAATTAACCCCTTTACCAAAAGACAACGTCTTAAAAGGAATCAATCCTTGATCATGATAGGTAGCCACAATAGCATCATATTTTTCATATTGACCACTTCCAAAAAACCCATCCGCAGGAAAAGGCCCAAAAACCAATGTTCCTTTATCAAATATCTTCTTTAAAACTGGTTTTAAAATTGCATCATCTTCTTTCCCTATTACGCCGCCATCTCCACAATGCGGATTCAATCCTAAAACAGCAATTTTTGGTTTATTAATACTAAAATCCTGAATTAGTGATTGTTTAATCGTTTGAATTTTTTGTTCAATTAATTCTTCTGTAAGATGCGACGCCACTTCACTTAATGGAATATGATCTGTTAGCAAACCAACCCTCAAATTATCCTGAACCATCATCATTAAAGCATTCCCTTCCAACTCCTGATCCAAATAATCAGTATGCCCTGGAAATTTAAATGTTTCCGATTGGATATTATACTTATTAATAGGAGCCGTTACCAAAACATCCACGACACCTTCTTTTAAAGCCTTTGTTGCAGCTACAAAAGATTTTATCGCATACTCTCCTACTTTATCATTATTCGCTCCCAAATTAATATCAATCCCCTCTCTCCAAAGATTGTAAACATTAATTTTACCTGGTATAATCTGCTCCAATTTATCAATTCCATGCAACATTACAGACGATGTAAAATTCTTTTTTATAAAAGAGAGTATTTTCACATTTGCAAAAATAACCGGGGTACAAAGTTCTAGCATTCGAGAATCTTCGAATGTTTTAAGAACAACTTCGCTTCCAATACCGTTTAAATCTCCAATTGAAATTCCGACGATTATATTTTCTGCATTTTTTATCATGACCACAGGTTATTTATTACTAATTTTGATGTGCAAATTTAGTAAAATAAAATAAGAAATGTTTACAGGAATCATAGAAACCCTTGGCAATGTAGTCGAAATAAGAAAAGACAGAGATAATATCCACATAACTGTAGATTCTTCCATTACAAATGAACTCAAAATAGACCAAAGTGTCTCCCACAATGGCATTTGCTTAACTGTAGTAAATACACAGGATTCACTCTACACCGTTACCGCCATAGCCGAAACCATACAAAAAACAAATATCGGCGACTGGAAAGCTGGAGACATCATCAATCTTGAAAGAGGCATGAAATTAAGTGATCGCCTTGACGGACATATTGTTCAAGGCCACGTAGACCAAACAGGAAACTGCGTTGCTATCGAAGAAGCCAATGGTAGCTGGAATTACACTTTCGAGTATGACGAAAAATTAAACAACATTACAATCGAAAAAGGATCAATTACCGTAAACGGAGTTAGCTTAACTGTTGTAAATTCTCAAAAAAATCAATTTAGCGTATCAATAATTCCGTATACATTTGAAAACACTAATTTTAATAATTTCAAAATCGGAACCAAAATAAACCTAGAGTTTGATGTAATTGGCAAATACGTCTCCAGATTATACAAAAACAACTAAAATAAAAAAAATAGTCTTAAAAACAAAAAACTCCAGTTTACGCTGGAGTTTTTTGTTTTAATCTATATTTATATATACTATATATTCCAAATAATAATGCCGCAACAAATAAAAACATAAGATTTTCATCAATAGGCAATGGCGGGTCAGGTGGTGGCGGTGGAACACCTACACCTTGACGGACAGGCGGAGCAGGCGGAGCAGGTGCTGCAAAAGCACCAATAGACCCCAGCAAAACCAATACAACTATTAAAAACCTTTGTGAAATAATTTTCATATAAAATTTTAACCCTTTGAAATTAAATGCAATAAAATGGAAATTTATTTTTAAAACCAAACTCCATGATCTATAAATACCAAACAGAATCAGTTAACAAATGTATCATTTTTAAAGAAAGCTACAATACTACTAATAAAAAAACTCAATAAAAGCCTGCAACAACATTCGTAACAAACTAAAAAACAATGAAATTACCCCACAAAACCATCAATCAACATTAAAAAAAACAATCATCAATACCTGTAAAATCCTACATTAAAGTTATTAAAAACCAAAATATAAACTCAAATCGGATCAAGAACAAAACTTGGGGAGAAATGTCAAAATAAAATTAGAAATTTGCAATCTAAGAATTTAATATGCTCCCTATAGATCTTTTAAAATTTATGCTTCCTGATTTTTTAGTAGAACATTTTGAAGTAGTTTCTACCACTCACTCGGAAGAAGTATTACATCTCTATTTTCAAGAAAAAATAAAGCCGCCACAAGAGTTTAATTCATTTGAATTGGTGTCCAAAGGCTTTCTCGATGAGATTACCATTCAGGATTTCCCTCTAAGAGGCAAGTTTGTGTATTTACATATCAAAAGACGTCGTTGGACTAATAAAAGCACCGGAGAAATTATCAAAAGAGACTGGACTTTAGTAGCCAAAGGAACGCGCATGACTCAAGAGTTTGCGGCTTTTTTAAAAGAAATTAATCGATAATAGCCCTACAGATTGCCATACCATCGGAGGCTTCTTTGGAGTGGACGGTAAAAAACTTCAAAGGCAATACAAAAAACACCTAAGTTCCTTTACTAACTGGGCTCCACGCGAACATGCGCACCAGTGGATTGTTTACCCTGAAAATATGGGTACACATTTATCCATTGACGAAGTAGCGTTGTCTCAGGATGAACTTTATACTATTTTAACCAACAAAAAATTCAAAGGTAAAAAAGGTTCTTTATAGTAGCTATTGTTGCCGGAACCAAAGCTGAACAAGTTATAGAACATATCTGTAAAATCGATCACAGGAAGAGATCCTTTGTCAAGGAAATAACACTTGATATGGCTAATTCTATGAAATTAATCTCAAAGAGATGCTTTCCTAAAGCCATACAAGTCACCGACAGATTCCATGTCCAAAAATTAGCCTTGGAAGCATTACAAGAAATTAGAATCAAGCATCGATGGGAAGCAATGGATTTTGAAAATCAATTGATCATACTGGCAAAATCAGAAAACAAAACATACATCCCCCAGCTTTTGCCCAACGGAGATTCTGTAAAACAGCTATTAGCCAGAAGCAGGTATCTGCTTTATAAATCTCGTGAAAAATGGACGCAAAACCAAAAAGAAAGAGCGCAAATGCTATTCGATCTATATCCCGATATAAAAACAGCTTACAATCTAAATCAACAACTTCGAGGAATTTACAATAACAATAATGACAAACATATTGCCATAACCAAATTGGCACATTGGTATAAAAATGTAGAGGAATCAGGTTTTAAAAACTTTAATATTTTGCTCAATACTATAACTTTCAATTATCAATCAATATTAAACTATTTTGATAATAGAAGTACAAATGCTTCAGCAGAATCTTTTAATGCCAAAATAAAAGCATTTAGATCTCAATTTAGGGGAGTGAGAAATGTAGATTTCTTTTTATTCAGATTGTCTAATCTTTTTGCCTAATCCCCAACTTTTGCACCTGATCCCTGATCCCTTTTGCACCTGATCCCTGATCCCCTCAAATCTTATTACACAATAATTAAATCAAATAAAAAACCACAAAAAAAGCCTCTACATTGCTGTAAAGGCTTTTAAACTTAAAATGTGGTCCCACCTGGGCTCGAACCAGGGACCACCTGATTATGAGATAGACTATTAACTTTTGCATTCAATTGCATTTAGCTTCAAAGCTATTGTTTTACAGCTGTTTATCATTTTTAAAAAATATTTTTGTTTCATCCAGTTTCACAATATGCACTCATTTGTTGTACGTATGTTGAACTTTTAAAAATATTAAAAATGAAAGCTAGTGTGAAAATCATCCTAAAAAAGACAATACTTAACGACGGCACTTTACCTGTCAATTTAAGAATAACGATTGATAGAAAGTCTAAATTCTACAAAACACCTTATAATGCATTACCAAAATTTTGGAATGACAAACTGGGCGAATTTACATCTAAATTCCCAAATTATTTGCAATGTAACAGAATATTAAACTCAATAAAACAAAATGCTTCCAAAATATTAGATATAATGATTGAGGAAAAATATAACTTTTCTCTAGAATCATTTGACTCTTTATTTAGACCTGAAGAGCTTAAAAAACTAAGTTTTATCGCTTATTTTGAAGAAAGAAAACTCCAATTAAAAGAATCCGGAAAAATAAGTTCAAGCAGTTCCTATCGTGACACTATTTCAGCTCTTACAAGATTCAATCCCACAATTACAACTTACGATTTCACTAAAATTAATTATGATTTCTTAATAGCTTTTGAATCCTCCTTACGGGCTAATGGCTGCAATGATGGAGGAATTGGCGTTTATATGCGTAATATTAGAGCTATATATAACTCTGCTATAAAATCGAAAATTGTTTCTAACGAGTTTTATCCTTTTAAGGATTATGTAATTTCTAAATTAAAATCTAGCAAAGTAAAAAAAGCTTTAACTAAGCAAGATTTACAACTATTACTAGACTATAATATATCTGAAAACAAAGAAGGAGTAAAAGCTTTATATGCTTACTTATTTAGCTTTTACTGTCGAGGCATGAATTTCACTGATTTGGCTGAGTTAAAATGGGAAGAAATCGATTTAAGCAGCTTCACGTACGTTAGAAATAAAACCGGAATAAAATTAAATGTAAAGATCCCAGACAACACCTATATGAGAACCATCCTGAACTATTTTAAAATTTATCGCCCATTTGATACCGATTATATTTTCCCAATTTTAGAAAAAGATGAAAAACTCTATACAAAAGAAGAATTAAGAGATCGAAAAAAAAGTGTTTTAAATTATTATGGAAAACTACTCAACACTATTGCACTTCAATGTGGAATCAAAAACAAAGTAACTTTTTATACTGCCAGACATACTTTTGCAACCTTATCTTTAAAAAAAGGCATCAATACCGTCATGATTAAACAAGCACTAGGACATCAATCTATTAAAACTACCGAAACTTATCTAGAAGATTTCAATACAACAGAGCTAGATTTTGCCTTTGAGAACTTAATCTAAAATAATTGGAACTTTATAATCCACGGTTTTTTCCTTTATAATTTTCACAAAGAAAAAGAAAAAAAAGAAAGTCCTCGCATTAGTGGAGGTTTCAAAATAAGTCAAGTTTTTTTGAAAAAATACTACCTCAATAGTTTTCAAGAATAGAAAGTGTGATTGTATTCTGAAGAGTAGTTATGAAAATATGCAGGTGGAGATTTTTTCGAAAACCCGCAGGGCTTGAACTTTACTTTTTGAAACCGGAACTTAGCTTTACTTTCTTTTTTTATTTTTTTTAGCACGATGTTCTTGATTTACTTTTTCGGAAAAGTTCTTATAAAAATGGCAATCAAACACCCCCAAGCACCGCAAGAAGCAAAAAAAGTGACGCCCCTTTTTCGGGACAAGGAACTTTTTTTGCGGATGAGGAGCGCAGTGGCGGGGTTGCGGCAATCGAACTGCCACCATAGATGCGGGAGTACAGCGAAGGCACGGAGCGAAACGGAGCGGGTATGAGCGTGAAACGGCGGGGTAACTAAAAAATCAGTCCCCCTTTTTCTGCGGGGCGTTCCTTATTCAAATGTAAAGTGATAACGGAGCAAACCCCGATGGCTGTGCGAAGGAGCAACCGCCGAAAAAACTAGGGGCGACAGACATAATACTGTCCTGCTTTTTCTGCGGGACTGTATTGTGGATGTAATAGCCCCGCCGAACGTAGGAAGAGAGCGTGTGAAGATGAGGGTGAGGAAGCGTAGTGGTGGCCTGCCCTTTTTCAGGGCTGGCCAACCCTATGCTGACGAGTGGACTGTGGAATGGAGCGAGGAGGCTTTTTCTGCCGACGACTGACTGGAACAGCCGAACGGAACAAAGCGAACGACCGGAGAGAGACCGCTAAATTTCTATTACACGTTCAATTTCATTTTCGTCTTTGACCGTATTATCGTAAATTCTATCAACCTGTACTTCGTATATTATGAAAGCTTCTTGGTAATTTTCTCTATACTTTCTGCTAATTCTTTGAAACCCTTAAGATCATCTTCTATCATCAAAACAACTATTTAGGTTTAAACTGATTTATAAGCTTGGTCTGGGTGGTTTGGCATATCTGGAAATGTATATTTCAATTTACCTTCTTCACGTAATGGAGTTAGATAACTACGAAAAACCGTATTTTCTTTTCTATTTAATAAAGCCGCTAATTGTTTTGCAGAATAACTTCGGTATTTACAAAGTTCATAAATTACATCTTTTATTTTATTAGGGTCATTCTCTCTTACCTTTAATTGCTTTATTTGCTCTCTTAATACAGAAGATAACTCCTGTAATAAGGAATGAGGTTCTGTATTAAGCAATAGAGGTTCTGTATTAGTAGTATCAGGTTCTGTGTTAAGCGAATTAGGTTCTGTGTTGGCAAGAATACCTCTAGCAATGTAATACGTTGATCTTCCTTTACCTTTTTGTTCTATAAGTTCTTTGTCCCGTAGGTTTCTTAATTCGTTACTTGCTTTTAAAACATCACAAGCATTCAATTGTCTGTATGTAGAATTGTCTAATGCTCCAGTTTCACGAATAAAGATTAATCCCTTTTTTTGTTCGGTATTCAAATCGAATTTATTAAAAGTATCTAACCATTGTAAATCACTTTCGTTAAGAAAATGATGCAGCAATAATCTTGTGGTAAATAAATTTGCTGTATGGTCGCTTTCAAAAGTAGGTGGTGCCAATGACGATTTCTCCATCAAGTTTCTCATAGTTCTAATCCCACTGCCTTTTGTTTCCGCAAGGTTTGTTTCGTGAAATATTGATGCTATAAATGGGTTTCTGTTTTTAGATCCGGGTTCTCCTAATTGCTCTTCTGGTTTTAAAGAAAATCCCGGGTTTTTGATTTCTATTCTGTTTCCGTATCGGATTATTTGAATGGGTTGATTTTCCCTATACGTTCTGTGAATAAAGGCATTTACTAATGCTTCACGTAACACTTTCGAAGGTAAACCAATTGTATCTGCTTGCAATTTGTCATCACCTAACAGAAATCCTTTTGGTAAATCGTCAGCTATTGCGCTAAATGCTCTTTGAACCAACTCAATAAGTGGTCCACGCATATCTATTGTGGTAAATCTATTTTCAGGATCTTCTACCCATTCGTTACCGGGAACTCGTATGTAATCTATCCGAACCAATGGCAACAATCTTCGTAATGCTTGACGTTTACCGAAAACTAATAATCCTGTATAGGTTAATTTCCACTCATCTTTATCTTTTTTAATACAACCCAAAGATCTTAATAAATCAAAATCATTGTAGCCCAACTCCTCAGCATATTCATTTACTTTGGCACGTAAACTTTTGTATAATGAAATAGCTTCTTCACTTATATCATCAATGCTGGTATCGTTTACAATGGTACTGTCTAAACTGTCTTCTTTGTTGTAGAAAACAAATAAATCATCCTCGGTACATCTTTGATCGCTTGAACCAATTCTTCTGTATGCACCTTGTGGCAATCCTTTGTTTTTGAAATATAATGGTTTTTGACCATCGGGCAATTCTTTGACAAACATTTTCAATATCAGTTTACCGTTTGATAGTTTTTCTATTTCTATATCCGGTCTAACGGGTTGGTTGAATAATGTTGCCGTTTGGGAAGCAATATCTAATTGTAACTTATCCGGGTTTGTAATCCCTTCAACATAATAATTTTGAAATAATGAAGTTTCGTCTTTTACAACACCAAGCACAATTAATCCACCACCTAATCCAGGTTCGTTAGAAAAGGCACAAATAGTTTCCATTATAGAAGTGTCAATTGCCGACCCTTTTTTGGCTTCAATTGTGGTGCATTCGTCTGTAATGTTTAAATGCTCTAAAATGTCTTTGATGGATTCCATAGGATATTATTACTATATTGATTTTGCAAATTCTACAATTTTATATTTAATTTTTACCATTGTATTATATGTTTTCCTCTTTTTTGGTTTTCCAAAATTGTCTTAATTCAATAAGTTTTGGTTCTCCAATATTAATTAAGCCTTTACCAGAATCTAATTTAGATAATTGAGTATTTAATTTTACTTCACTATTCACGCTACCAAGAAAAGGTATAATTCTTTTTGAAGATTTATCATTAACATTTGCACAAACTGGGAATTGAATTTGAGACATAAAATTAAAATCACTATATATAAAATCTTGAGTTTCTTGAGCGATTAAAATTATGATTATACCCATTGACCTTAATTCTCTTAACATCGATTCAATAACAGGTCTAGCATTTTTATGTTGTAAAAAGTTTTGAGCTTCATCAATAACAATAATATGTTTTAATTCTTTAATATTATTGGTAACTATAGTATCACCCGATTTTTTAATACTATCATACATATATTTTAAAAGATTAAATGTTACAAATTGTTTAATTTCTTTTGTAACTTCAGAAGGCATTGAAATGTATGTACTTTGATTAAAGATTGAATAGGTATCCGATTCATTATATATTCCTGAATTTATCAATTGTTGTATTACACTTGTAGTTGTGTCAAATTTGTCTTTATTTTTTTCTAAAATTGTTTCTAATAATTCATCTAATGTAGGTCCTTGATTATTTTCATAATAATAATCCTTAATTTCTCTAACTAAACTTGCAGATTGAACTTGTCCAATACTTTTAAAAAAAGTTCTCAAATCACTTGCAAATGATTCTATATAATTTTGGTTACTTAAATCATAATTTTTCAAAGGACTGAAAGGAAAACCATTTTGATGGTTTACATCAATAAAAGTTGATTTTGTTAAAGATAAAAAAGGATCAAGCTTTTCTTTTGTATCAGTTCCTTTAAAGTCAAAAAAAGTATATTTTAATTCATAATCAGTTTGTTTAGAAATTTGATAAATCAAATCAAATACAAATTGTGTTTTCCCAGAACCTGTTGTTCCAGCAATACCAAAATGTCTACTGGTGTACTCAGTTTCATCATTAATTTTAATTTTAATAGAATTGCCATCCAAGTCAGTTCCAAAACAAAGTTCAATCGGTTTATTTGAACTATTAATTTTTAAAATATTATTTTGAGATTCATTTTGGTTAGTAATATAAACATTTGAGCTTCTCATTAACAAACCCTTATTGATAGCTGATAAAAGGATATCTATGTGATCTCCTTTTGAGATGTTTCTTTTTCAATCTTGTCATTCCAAATGTTTAAACCGTGATTTAAATGAAGCTTAAAAAGTTTTGAGAATTCGTCTTCAAAAGTGTTTTTATTATAATGCTGATCCAATATTGATTTAAAAATTATCGTATTACTGCTATCTCCTCAATAATAGTTCCGAACAAAGCTTTATCATCACGAAATTCTTTACCATCTGAAGACTACTTCATTTTCAATATCAAATATTTTACCAGAGAGCAAACTGTATGAGAATGCAATTCGAGGGACAATACCTTCATTTTTAAAATTGTATAAAGTTTTTAACTTGTATAACAATTCGTCATTTTCTTTGCTAATTTTAATTCTCATAACTTTGGAAATATCCGTTTATTAAATTTGTATTTGCTCCATCATTAACCAATAAATATGATTTAAAAACATTAGCTGAAATATCTTTAAATCTTTTTGGTGTAATTTCACTAAGGTGCTGCCTCCCTAACAACAGGAGCATGTATTAACCTTAGCAATACGTAAACTGTAATCAAGTGCTAGTAAAA
>NZ_JBXBAV010000011.1:0-3870 GCF_056783245.1 Flavobacterium sp. TC780
TATCAATTACACCTCGGCTCATACTTTTAAAATGATTTTGCATTCCTAATGACGAAATAAAACTCATAGAACTAGGAACAATAGAAGACAAGCCTTCAAAACCAAAATAGAAAAGGAAGCATAAAAAGACTGCTATAATAAAAGCTACGATTTGATTCTCGGATAAAGTAGAAGTAACTCAATAGCAGTATAAGCAGCAATTAGGAATAATAATCCAAAATAAGAGCCAATTGTACTCCCCATGTCGATATTGCCTTCAGGTAATCCTAAACTTGAAATTACTTTTATGTATATGAAAGTTGGAATAATTGCCATTATGATTAAAAGCAGTGAGCCAATAAATTTTCCGTTTACAATTTTCCAAATGCTTAATGGTTTCGTTAGTAACAACTCGATTGTACCTTGCTTCTTTTCATCAGAGAAACTACGCATGGTAACAGCAGGAATTAAGAAAGTTAAAATCCATGGAGCCAATGTGAAAAACGGAGTAAGATCGGCAAAACCAGTATTTAGGATGTTGTATTCTCCTTGAAAAACCCATAGAAATAAGCCATTGCTAATCAGGAAAATGGCAATGACTAAATAGCCAATGGGAGACCCGAAAAAAGATTTTATTTCTCTTAAAACAATTGATTTCATTTATTTTTTGTTTAATCGTTGATTTGGTTTATTTTTTTTGTTTCAGGTTTCAGGTTCTGTGTGTTAACTTGAAACTTGAACTAGTTCAGACTTACCAGTTTATCTACGCTCCACGCTTCTGGTTTGGCATTGAATAAGGTTTTAGTAAATGTCCAAACGGTATTAAAAAGTTCAGATTGTCGATAGTTTTCCAAGTCAGCTTCGGTTTCCCAGTAGCTATAAGTAAAAAATATATTTTTATTGTCTTTATCTTGGTACAATTCTAAAAAACGATTTCCGGGAGCATTTCGTATTTTGTCTTTTACACCATCAAAATTTTCCATGAAAGCAGGGATTTTATCTTCGTGGAAACTCATTTTTACTATTCGAACAAACATTTTTATAATTTTAGATTTTAGTCCCGAAAGCTGTCAGGATAAATTTTATATTGAGAAATGGCTTATGTGCGCGCAAAAATACCAAATTAGATTGTTCTTTTTATTATAAAAAAATAATGCTTTCTTAAATTTTATCATTTTGAAGAAGTAGGTATCCTACTTGTAGTCACAATACTGAAATATCAGATTCGATTTGTCTATTTGCCACTGCTTGAGTTTTCTCTGTTAGAATGATAAACTTTAAGAATTAAATTCATTAATGGAATTTTATGGTTATCACATCTCTATAATTTAAACCTAAAAGACTGTTGGCAGAACCTACCTTTGAAGGATTGCTTCTAAAAATAGCAATTTCCAGAAAGCCCGCTTCATTAAAAATAGCGAGTTTCTCACCTTCATAGGTTTTAATAGGATATTTGTCTGAACTGGCTATCGCCGAATAACTAGGCAGAATGGTTTTGATGCTTTTTGGTTTCATCACAATCTCATACGGACGACCTCTTGCTATTTTTAAAAAGTGCTTTTTAGAAATGTTTGTTACAACGTTTCCAAAATGATCAATATAAATTACATATCCTTTAATCGAATTTCCATCACTGGCAACGACAGCCTGCAGCTCCGTAACTTCTTTAATTGCTGGGATTTCTTTACCAATAACATTTAGTAAGCCGCCTTTGGCAATATGGCAGGCAACTTGTATAAAAATATCTAGATCTGTTGACTCCACAGGAAAACGATCGTGAATATTAATAGCAACAATTTTTTGAGGAACAATCTTTTGCGTAAGCATACTTAATATACCATTATCGGCACAAATAAAGTAATGATCGTTCCATTGCATAGCAATATGCTGGTTCTCTTTATTGCGTTCTATGTCAACACCAATAAGATGTACCGTTCCTTTTGGAAAGCTAAAGTAGGAAGAACCAATAATATAACTTGCTTCAGTAGTATTAAATGGATCGATGTCATGCGAAATATCTACAATTGTAGCCTCGGAATATTCAGATAAAATTTTCCCTTTCAGCGCGCCTACAAAGTGGTCTTTTAAGCCGTAATCGGTAGTAAGGGTAATTATTGACATCATTTTGTTTATAACTATTGATAGTATTTAAATCTAATTTTTATTAAATTTGAGATATGCAAAGCTAATAATAGTAAACGCAAAAATGAAAGAAGAAAAGACAAAATATATTTTTAAATAATTAAAAGTTACGAATAGTCTTGGTTTTTAGTTTGTAAAGCGAAAATAAGAATAGTTTCAGTGTTTAGTTGCTGGACTCAATTTGTAAAATTGAGTATTTTAGATTATGAAAATAAATTAAGATTTCACAGAGATCATAAACTGCCACTGAAGCTAAGTATTGAAATTGAACACTGAAACTGAATACTGCGACTAAAAAATACCGTGACTAAAAACTAAAAAGAAATACCCGACAGCCAATTGATTTATAAAAAAAATTAATTTTAATTTAAAACTACCTCATTTGAACGAAAGAATAATCGAGCTCATAGACATCGCTCCAAAAGACTTTTGGGGCGCTCAAGACACTCATCTTGAAATAATCAAAAAGTACTACCCAAAGCTTAAAATAGTAGCAAGAGGGACTACCTTAAAAGCGTTCGGCGAAAAAGAAGTCTTAGATGAATTCGAAAAAAGATTTCAAAGATTAATGGTTCATTTTACCCGATATAATAATATTGACGATAATGTTATTGAACGTGTGATTATGAGTGACGGTCAGGATGAAAAAAAAGCATACGACCATGACAAAATATTAGTTCATGGAGTTGCAGGTAAAATCATTAAAGCCATGACTCCCAATCAGCAGTTATTAGTTGATACCATTAAAAAGAATGATATGGTATTTGCTGTAGGTCCAGCGGGAACCGGAAAAACGTATACAGGTGTGGCAATGGCTGTAAAAGCACTTAAAGATAAAGAAGTAAAAAGGATCATACTTACACGACCAGCGGTAGAAGCAGGGGAAAACCTTGGTTTTTTACCAGGCGATATGAAAGAAAAATTAGATCCATACATGCAGCCTCTTTATGATGCTTTGCGCGATATGTTGCCAAATGAAAAACTCGAAGATTATATCTTAAAAGGAATTATTCAGATTGCGCCATTGGCATTTATGCGTGGGCGTACACTTGATAATGCTTTCGTAATTTTGGATGAAGCACAGAACACAACACATTCACAGATGAAAATGTTCCTGACCCGTATGGGGAAAAATGCCAAATTCATGATTACAGGTGATCCTGGTCAAGTCGATTTGCCAAGAAGGAGCTATTTCTGGGCTTAAAGAAGCGATATTGGTACTTAAAGATGTTGAGGGCATTGGAATTATTTATCTTGATGATAAAGACATTGTGCGCCACCGATTGGTAAAAAAAGTAATCGATGCTTACAAACAAATAGAAAACAACGATTAAAACAGTCAAATGGTTTTAGTAAAATATCAAATGTAAATCGTAAAATGTGTTTTGATATTTGAAGATATTCGTTTTATACAATTCTTTTTAGAGAGTTGTGTAAAACGAATGTTTTTTTACGACTTCGTTAATTTGTGTTAAAGAAATAGTAAAGTTTAACTTATTTCTTTCAGATTTCTCAAATTTCTTTGCTTGCCAGTTTTCAAAGCAATAAATTTGTAAATCATAAATATTTGATACTTAATATGAATTCAGAATCTAAAAAAATTAAAGTAATAATTACCGATTTAGATGGTACATTACTTAATCCAGAACATAAAATTTCTTCTTATACAAAATCAGTTTTTCAAGAACTTTACAATCAAAATTATCTAATAATTGTAGCCACAGGACGTCATCATCTTGATGCGTTTGG
>NZ_JBXBAV010000012.1:0-4490 GCF_056783245.1 Flavobacterium sp. TC780
TTACGTATTGCTAAAGGTTATATATGTCCCTGTTGTTAGGGAGGCAGCACCTCAATGTTAAGTATTGTTAGTAGCACGAACAAAACCGTATCGAATCCCCTTTGGGGCATTTTGTAAATGAAATTAAACTAGCTGCTGTCAAAAATGATTTGACCTATTATTTGACAATAAAATATGTTTACGATTTCCCTGAGAATTATTTTTTTATAGATTATACGGTGACTATCCCAGAAGGAAATACCGAAGAAGTTAAATCGGCTCATGGTTGGGATACTCATGTGCAAAAATAACAAAAGTCCTAGGGCCAGGGTTTGAAACAGGAGTTGCTCCCAATTTAGTTGTTGGAGCAAAGATGATAGGAGGAACTTCCTATGAAGCTTTTGAGTATATAGGAGGTGTACCCTGGAGTGGTTATTTTTCTGCTTATTATATCTTAATGCCTTATAATTTAGGACGTGATATGACTTTCAAAAATACTGATAAACCCTGATGTTAATATCGGATAATGGTCTGGGGATTTCAATGAATTTTGGGAAGTATTCCAGGTAAGTTTTACCAGTAGTAACAAATTGTTTTTTGCTTGTAGTGGGAGGAGATGTAGCACCAACTTTAGTCAATGGGGGCAGTAATTTGTCAAGATGAGGTTTTAAATTTAAATAGTCTTATTACATCTCCAGCCCCTCCACCAGATGTGGCTGTAGTCTGGAAAGATGCAAAAGGAGCAGTAGTTATAGATCCTACAACGGTAACTAAAGCAGGAAAGTACACTGTTTATTATTATTCTGCAAAATACTACTGTATTTCACCTACTGCTAGTATTGATATTGTATATGACAGCTGTGGAATCTGTTATAAACAAGGGGGGTGACTACTAGGAACAGAAGAGGTTTTCCTTTAGCCGTTATTTCTACGCTGGACCGAAAAAATCATTCTGCCATAAATCCAAGAAATGGAGCTTTGATTTTAGAGTCTAAAGAAAAAGGCTTTGTGATTAGTAGGGTTGCTTCACCAGAAACAGCAATCGCTGTTCTGGAACCCTCCTGCCTCTGCGGTTGGCAGAGACAGACCACGGCCCAGTACTTTTTCCATTGTTTTTTCCCGTCCTGTAACGAATGTAGGAATCGCTTTTACAGGGGCAGATGATAAAAGGTTTACCTTTACCATAAATAACAAGCAACCCATTGAACTAAAAAGCAATAGTTCTAGAATATCAACATAACGGATAAAAAAGTAAGTTTCAATGGAACAAGATTAGGAGGGAATATTACTGTAGGTGGAGCAAGGTTTGCAGATAACATTTCAACATAACGGAGAAGGAGGCGGTTTGTTAATCAATTTATGTTTTGTATAATGCTGATTTTTAATAATCTAAAGATTAATTTGTACTACTCCTGATAAAAAATCCCAATCATAATTTGTTTATTGATTGGGATTTTTTTATCAAGTTAATTGTATACGTTTTCAAAGTACCTGAAGTTGTTCTATTAGTTGTGTGATTTAAAATTAAACAAAATAAATTATGGCTTCTAGTGGATGTTTTATGGTTTTAATTGAAATGAAAAAAAAAGAAGTATATCTATTTTTGCCTTCAAATTAAATCATAGTTCAAACGCTAATGATTAATTATAGAATTATGAAAATAGAGTCAGTAATATTAATTTTTTTGAAAAATCTTTTATGCAATTACAAGGTAAGATTATTTTTTTAGTGCTGTTTGTAACATTATTTACAATAAAAAGCTGGACACAGGAAGCACAGAGAACCAAACAAATAAATCCAAATATTCCCTATACTTTTAGTAGTGAGAGTGGTACTTATGCTCATCTTACTGATGGGACTACTGTTGAAGATCTTAGTGGCTATAATATTGTGAGTGGTAGGCTGCCTATAGGATTTTCTTTTCAATTTGGATGTGAGACCTATACTGATTTTTATGCTAGTTCTAACGGAACGCTTTCTTTTAACAAGCCTTATTATGAAGGAATTAATGCTGTCGTTTCGTTGACTCCGGATGATTTAACTTTATTAGCTCCTTTATGGGATGATTTAAGTGGAGTTGGTGGTACTTTTTCATACAAAACTAGGGGTAATGCACCTAATCGGGTCTTGATTGCAGAGTGGAAAAACTGGAAGTGGGACTATTATGCAGCTTCGGCTGTAATCTCTTTCCAAGTTAAATTGTATGAGGGAACCAATACTATAGAATATGTTTATAAGCAGGAATCAACACCAAATACGGCTGGATCTGCTTCTATTGGGATTTTTAATGGCAAGTCTTCAACTAAAATAGCTAAACAATTATGGCTAAACAATAGCAGTAAAAATCCTGTAGCTACTGTAAATTTTACCAATAATATCAATAAACGTCCAGCAAGCGGCCAAGTATATCGTTTTACTCGTAGAGACAATGATACCAGTTGTGAAATGGTTTATTATGGGCAAACAGTAATAAATGAGATTGGTGGGGCTAGTACAGATGATGGGCTTAAGATTATCTTATCAGGTGCTGCAAATATGCAAATTCGAAGAAATGGCAGTGGTCAGATATATAATCCTGATATTGAGATTCTGAGTGGTACTTCGTATCCATATGAAGTTCCAGGAACTACTCATGGTTTAGTGCTTTCAGTAGGGAATACTTATTTTAGAGGAGGTACATTGATACCTGAAGGTCAATATGTGACAGAATTAGAGGTAGTTAGTAGTACGAAGCAAAGTCGTATCGAATCTTCTCCAGGGCATTTTGTAAATGAAATTAAATTAGCGGCTGTCAAAAAAGGTTTAACGTACTATTTAACAGTAAAATATAGCTACGATTTTCCAGGAAATGATTTTTTTATGGATTATACTGTAACTATACCAGAGGGGAATACCGAAGAAGTTAAATTGGCTCATGGCTGGGATACTTATTTACAAGGTGATGATAGAGGGCCGGGGTTTATATCTGGAACTGCTCCTAATTTGGTTGTTGGAGTAAAGAGAGAGCCTTCCTATGAGGCTTTTGAGTTTTTAGAAGGTATACCTTGGAGTGGTTATTTTTCTGCTTATTATAGCTTATTAAATAGTGATTTAGGAAGTGAAATGACTTTTAAAAACACTATAGATTCAAATGTTAATACTGATAATGGTATTGGAATTTCTATGAATTTTGGAAAAATACAGGAAGTTTTACCAGTAGTAATAAACTGGTTTTTGCTTGTGAAGCAGGAGATCTTAGCACCAGCTTTAGCCAATAAGGGAGGTATTTGCCAAGGTATGGTTTTAGATTTAAATAGTCTTATTACATCTCCAACGCCTCCAGGTACAATAGTAGTTTGGAAAGATTCAAAAGGAGCAGTCGTTGCAGATCCTACAACGGTCAATACAGCAGGAACGTATACAGTCTATTATCATTCTGTAAAATACAACTGCGATTCTCCTGTTGGTACTACTGTTGTTATAGATGATACTACCTGTGGAATCTGTTATAAACCTGGTGTTGTTACCGGTACACAATCAGACTCTTCTTTAGCAGTTATTTCTACGCTTGATCGAGAAAATTATCCTGCCGTAAATACAAGAAACGGAGCTTTGATTTTAGAGTCTAAAGAAAAAGGCTTTGCCATTAGTAAGATTGCTTCACCAGAAACGGTAATTGCTACTCCAGTTGAAGGGATGCTTGTTTTTGATACGGCCAGCAATTGTTTAAAATTGTACAATGGTATTATTTGGAATTGTATTCAGCAGACATGTGTCGATAATAATTAATTAAGTTTCTATGTACAATTAAGGAATCTAAAAAAAATACATTTCTTTTGTAAAGCTAGTTATTTGTATTTTAAATAGATGAAGTATGTCATATAGCTTTTTAAAAAAAAGAAGAAGAGGTATATCTGCTTTTGTTCACTAATTTTTAACAAACCATTTGCTAGCTCAATTAATAGTAGGATACATTAAAAGTAATTTAGCCAAAGAGCCAATACAGAAGTTACTTTTGAGCCATGGTCATTATTTTTGCCTTAGTTCTTTTAATGAAAGTATTGGTTTTATGAAGCAAAGAATTTTATAAAATAAAAAGAATATTGCATTTTCTAATTGATCAAAGAAATATTTCTTAGATAAGAAAATAAATAATAAGGATGTGTTTTTTATATTTAAGGTATAATTATTTGTTATGAAAGTAATAGAACATGATTTTGATAGCAATCCAGATCCGCTTGCAGTGGTAGCAGATGCTGTAGGAGGGGTTATTGATGGTAACATTGTAAGAGGAGATAATACGATATATAAAGGAACGTATTCAATATTTAACATAGAAGAAGGAGTTCAGGCAATACTAATTGATGTAAGTTATAAAAAGACGCTGTTTCTAAAACACAAGAATAGGACTAATAATGATGCCGTAATTTTATATTTTTATCTATTAAGTACTGATATTGATTTTTTTTTGAATAAAAAAGCGACACGATTCAGGTGCTGCCTCCCTAACAACAGGAGCATGTATTAACCTT
>NZ_JBXBAV010000013.1:0-8658 GCF_056783245.1 Flavobacterium sp. TC780
TTACGTATTGCTAAGGTTAATACATGCTCCTGTTGTTAGGGAGGCAGCACCTGACCGGTCTCTTTTTGGGATGTGGACATAGATGCGATGGACTTTGATAAAGCCTACAAGGCTGTTATTGCCCGTGTTGTAGAACGTGGAGATCAGCAGGAGATAGACGAGATTGTCCGTTTCTACGGTTTTGAAAAGGTTGTAAACTGCTATTCGTGACGAGATTTATTTTCTGCCCAATTATGCCATTGACCGAGCAATAAGATTCTTTCCGGAACTGAAAAAGGAAGAGATGTACTGCTACCTGAACCGCAAAGACAAGCCTTATCACTGGATATAACCACACTACATGCCTAACTTGGGTTTTCTTGGTTTATTTAATTGCTCATCTTTACTTTGTTCCGGCTTGACTGGAATATTAAGAGGCTGGTTTTGACGCTGTCTCAGTGATTCTTTTTCACTTGGGCTTAAATTGTTCCCGCTGTTGCTCACATGACGAAAAACCGTTTTAACTGGCCCCATTATATCCAGAGGCTTTTCAGGCTTGTGCGCAGGCTTCTTTTGACTTTCCTCTATTTTAACAAACAGCAGTTTGCCTAACAGTCTGCCCAGTCCGGTTTTTCTTGGATTTTTGAGCTGTCTGAGAAATTCGAGAAGAAATTGCTTAAGATGTTTCCGCCCCTGTCTACCTGCATAAATGGAGCTTTTATCCCTATTATCTTTCTTAATTTCCTTCTTTTTTTCCTCTTGCAGGTCTATGGCGGTGATCGGTTTTTTCTTTTTCTTCTCCGTTTTGTCTTTATGCTTGTCTTTTTTCATCGTTTCTGATTTTTACGGCGAAAGGTAATCAAAGGGCTTTTTATTCTTACGTTCTGGCACTCTAATGGCATTGATTGGCGTTATATGTCCAGATTTAGAGTGGAAGGGATTATATTCTGCCAAAAGAAAATAATAAAAAGAAAACCAAGGTAGGACGTGCTGGATCAGCCTGTCCAAAAGCTTACGGCATAATGTTTTGCTCGTCCCTCACAAACCACCCTTCGGGACTTATTCCGTTTCCTTTTGGCCTGTCTGCATCCCGTCCTGTAAAATTGCTTTCTTTTTCTTTTTTCCGTTTTTCTGTTTTCTTTGGGAAAATATTATTTTTTGGTTTTTGTACAGGCTCCGCTCTCGTGCGAGGTTTTGTAGGGAGCAATTCTCCATAGCTTCCAAATTTCTGCAAAGGAATATTTGATAAAAGTATTTTTATAGTTTTAAAAGCAGTTATGCAGGCAGGTAAGTATATGTGTAGGTATGCAGGTCGGTAAGCAGGCTTGTAGGCTTGTAGGTATGTAGGTAGGTAAAGCTGTAAATCTGCAGTTAAGTAGTCCTGTATTATTTTTAGAAGGAAACCTTTAATCGAAATTGTACATAACTATACAATTGAATATTGTTTACACATAAATTACCTTTCCGGTAATCTCTATTCCTGCAATCGACATTACAGAAATATTTCTTTATAATGCTCCCCCCAGTCGTTATAAGCTACGCTGGCTGGAAGCCTGAAAGCAACCGAAAGTTATAACTGCATTTATTATCGGATAGGATTCCGATACTGCCTGTCCTTACAATTACATTCAATAATGTTACGCTACCAAAATAAAAAAAGGGCTTCAAGCCCTTTCAATTAAAAACCATCGGTAAAATTATTTTCGAGAGAAAATAGCAAGTTGTGTTCTGAGATGCTTGAAATATTTCCGCATCTCAAAACCACTTGCCCTGCCGGGGGCTGGAAAACGTCTCCAAAGTCGCCGTTTTGTTAAAATTATAATTGGATAAGGGTTATTTGGAGTCAGTTTCATTTTTCCGTTTAAGTGCTTATAGTAAAGTATGTCGAGCAACTCTCCCTTCTTCCATTGGGATCAGCATTTCTATTATTCTAAGCAGGCTTGCAACATATTTTTCAGGATCTCTGACGTTTTCCTCACTGGCTTCAATTCCCTCTAATGCAAGCGCTCCTGCCTTGAGCAAATCCATTATCAGACAGAAAAGGTCTCTGTATCCTTCCACTTTTAATTCAATAGTATGGATATCATTTCTGGTTTCTGATACCGGTTTGAGCATCTTAAAAAAGTATTCAGGGTTTTCAACGAGGCCATTTAATTTGATTTTATCATTTTCCATAATCTTTATTTTTAAATTGATTAATCATTTATCTCGTGTTCTTTTTGAAGTTTTCATCATGTCGTGTTTTTGAGGTTTTCATCATGACTGGTGAAATAAGTATAGACCGATTCTAAAAACAGCCTTACCAGCGCAAACCAAGCCATCAGGTCAGTGTGCTCTTGAAGTTCGGGATCGCTCTCCAGTTCCACTGCGCTTTGCAGATCAAAATCCAAATTTTGAATTCTCTGCTGGAACTTTTGGTAATAGTCTGTTCCGACCACTGATATAACAACAAGGAGCAGTTCATTTACGAACTGGGAGCAGGCAATAGAATTTAGGATATATCTTAGGCTGTCAAAAGACATATTATTAGGATTTGGATTTTCTTTCAGTTCATAACAAAAATGCATGAGTAATTGAAGGCACGAGAGTAGTCCCGCTATTTTAACATCCTGTATATCGGTGTCAGCAATTTCAGGATCACCTGAAAGCAATTCTTCCAAACCGTATTCCTGCAGAAGGTCGGGATACCTGTCCAGTAGTAAATCAATCTTGGGATTTTTCAATTTGTATAAAAGTTCCGAAATTCCGTTTTCGAGATTCTTTTGCGAATCCGGCAGGAGCATATCCAGTACTCTCTTTGCCTGTTCCGCTGATTCTACAAGCTTTTTTTCTTTATTGAAGTTTTTATTTTTTTTCATAGTAAAAAATTTATCGTTATTAAATTTCGTCTTGCTTTTTTAAATCTTCCAGTCTCTGGAGTTCGGTATATCCCAGAGTGTACATTTCATTATAAAATTCTTCACACTTGGCGTAGAGCAGATTGCTGTCTTCAATACTGTCCAGATTGAGATCTTTGTGCTTTATCATATCTATGCTGGCAGAAAGCAGTTCCCTGAGTTCCCTGTCCAGCTGTGAATCCGAAAAGGGCAGTTTTATTTCGGGGATGCATTGCAAAAGCCGGAACAGGTAAGCGATAGAATAGACAGAGGGATGGTAACTGAGAAAAAGGTCTAGCTGGGCAGTCGCTACCAGCTGGACAGCCTGCTGTACCAAAGCATTTTTTACCAGTGCCTCCTCTGGCTCAGTGCACTGCTCGGCTGTCATCAGGAATTGTTCTGCCCCAAGCATGCGGTTCTTCCAGTAGTTCCTTGTAAATTCAATATCCCTGTGGGGATCTTTATTTAACGGATAGATGATATAATGGCTGTCGTAGTAGGCCGGAATGCCATTTTCAATAACCTTATTGAGGAAGTACTTTTGGTTATTGTTCTGTGATCGGAGATTCTTTACCCTGTGGATCACAATGGTAGCCGTATACCTGTTTCCAAATTTTTCCTTTATATGATACTGTAATAACGGTATCGCATTTTCCTTGTATTCACTGCTCAGTACAAGCAGGTAAAAGTGATAGCTTGGTAAATGTTTATTGAATAGTTTCTTGCTTTTTTCCTCATCATTGCTATTGGTTCTTGTATATCCAAAGCAGTAAACGGCACGGATTTTCAGAAAACCTGCAATGGTTTCGCTTACTTCTGAAAGTGCATGTCCTATGAAATAGTTTGACTTCATTTTTTCAGTCAGAACTGACTGTCCTGAAAATGACTGGTTGCCAAACCGCTTCATTTTTGACTTGAAAACTTTTTTATAACCCCAAAAAAGACTGCGAAAACTCTTTTTCCAAAAGCTCAAACTTTAACTTTGCCCTTTCCAAGACTGCTGGATTGATATCAAAATTGATCGTATTGTCACGATAATAAGTATGGGCATTACTGAGCCTGTCAATAATTTCCCTGTCTTCAGGTATATCGTAATCAAGTATTTCTCTCAGGTATGGAACAAACCTCACGACTGTCTTGTATTCATGCACCAAGCTCGGCCTGCCCATATCTTCGCCGATCTCACCGATAAGAAGCCACGTATAACAGCAGTAGAGGTTCCAAATAGCAATACACATGAAATAGCCAGCTTCCTTATTGTCATTGTTCTTCATGTGGGCGGATGCTGTTTTAAAATGGTATATAATGTCCTGCATATCATCCTCAAAGGAAAATTGTGCCCAGTGCAAAAGTTCTTTTGCATCGCTATTTAAAGGATAAAACACCTTATTATCCGGCTGGTAATAAACCAACTCAGCGACAGTACAGTGGCGGATAAGATAGGGGAATCCCTCTTTAAATCCATGTGAAGCCCGGACTGCATTAATAAACTTGAAAATAAAATCAGGATAACAGTCCGTTATTTTTTTCGATATTATCTCCAATGAATCCCCGCTGTACCCGCAGTTCTTTTTCAGGATAAAGGTTACTATGATCGGCAGACCGCTCCCGCCGTTATTGGAGATGTAGATAGATCCTGCGTGCACAAAAGTCAGCAGGTCGGTAATAGCCCCTTCCAATTGCTCCCGCATTGGCTGGCTCTCTGGAATTTTTAACTGATAATCCATAATTTGATAATTTGAAGTTGTACATAAAAGTGAAAAGTTGTATTTTTGTCTAACACACAGGCAAGTAAGCAATTACTTGTTCTGTACCGTATCAATATGTCCCGTACCGTACAAGACTAAATTCTATATTGCACACGGGACTTACTTTTTTATTCTTAATTATTATCTTTGAGCTATGAGTACAGTAACAAAACCAAATCATATAGGGCGAAAAATCAGCCGTATCCGTGAACTAAAAGACATGAAACAAGAAGCACTGGCGCAGGCTTTGGGAACAAACCAGCAGGCCATTTCTATCATGGAGAACAGCGAGACGATAGAAGAAGAAAAACTTATGGAAGTAGCAAAGGCTCTGGGAGTAAGCGTGGAAGCGATCAAGAATTTTTCAGAAGAGGGCGTATTTAATTATTTCAATAATTTTTACGATAATAGTACAGGGTGCTAATTTTGGAAGCAACGAATACGTGCAATTTCAATCCACTGGATAAATTAATGGAATCCGTAGACAAGAATGAAAAACTTTACGAGCGACTATTGAAAGCAGAACAAGATAAAATTGAATATTTGGAAAAACTACTAAAAGCGAAATAGGCTTTTATAAAATGATATATATTAATTCCTAAAGAGACTTTCGAGTCTCTTTTTTGTTTCCAAACATTTATTCATTTTATTAAAAAACGATGTCCTAAAATAATAGTGTGTACAAAAAATATTTTTCATTTTGATTTCTTAAAAATATTACTACCTTCAATATTATTCACCTTAAAATTAGTGACATATGACAGAAGAAGAAGATTTTATTAGAGTTGTAACAAATGTATTTAATGGTATTAAAGTAGTAGATTTTTTGAATGATAAAAGTGTAGAAAAAAAAGTAGAAGAAGCAGAAGAACGTTTAAATGAATTCAATAAACAAACAATAAATGTAATACAGATATTAGATGATCGTATTATGTTTGGACTACTTCATAAAGATGAAAGAAAGCGACTTTTTAATGAAGTAGAGAGAATAAAAAACGAATATTTGAACAGTTAAACAATATGGAAAGTTACTGAATAGCAACTTTCCATATTTTATTAGAAATAATATTTAAGTTCCGTATATGGCTTTTTTTAATAATCTTAGATATATTAAGTTTCTTCTTTTGGCACTTATTCTGGCTACCTCTGTAGTATGCGTTTTATTTTTTAATAACTACCGTCATACTTTAAAATTACAAAAAAAGCTTGATCAGATAAATAAAGAATTATATTTGAAAGGGATGATCCAAAAAGAACAGTTGAAAGAATATGAAAAACAGGCAAAACAGCGTCAGGAAAAGCTTGAACGGATGAAGTCTGAAATTAATAATAGTATACAAAAAATAGATCAGGCAGATTAGGATTTGCTTATTTTTGTATTATAATATTTTAGCTTTGTAATGAAAAAATTATTTCTGACCTTTCTGGTTTTAGCTTGTAGCTCTATTTATAGTCAAACAAAAAAAGACACTACTGATCTTCTAAATTTTGAGTTTCGGCATTATGATATAACTCCCTGCCAAACCTGTCCACTTAAGCCTGGAGACAAAGTGCCTTATACACATCCTTATGCAAAATATATAAATGATGAAAGTCTTTGGGAATGGAGAGAGATTGACCTTGGCGTAGGCAAACCGCAGAAAGTATACGATCTAAAACCCCAATATAAAGATACACTGAGATGCAATGACGGTACAATTATGGAAGTCCCGTTTTGGATTAAAAACAACACTAAGAAAAATAGAAAAACCACTCCATAAAAAGAGTGGTTTTTTATTTCATTTCTATCTAGTAAATTCTAAAGGTAAAAATTCTCCTTTATCACTTGTAGAAACTGCTTTTAAGGATTCGTCATTTATGCTTCTTATCTGATAAATAGCCTTATGATTAAACCTTTCAGAATATAATTCCAACAACATTACACCGTCGTAAGAATCCAACATCCAAGCACCTCTGTATTCTTTTTTAGTTTTTTCATCCCTTTCAATGAAAACTTTAAATTTAGTTTCAATTTGATTTAAAACTTTATAAGGTTCATCAGTAAATCGAATACTATTAAAATCTTTGACCCATTTATCTTTCTTCAAAAACACAAGAGTCTTTGCCATTACTAAGGGTGTATTGTTATCTTCCAACTTAATGAGACTTACTGTAGTTGTACTCTTTTCACCCATTTTAAGAGATAATTTATTAGAGTCTAATTTTAGGACACCATAAAGTATTTCTCCAGTATCTTCATAAATTAATCCGTTATCCGTATTGAAAGTGTAAGGTACATCAACAATTTCATCGTCCCCCAGTGTTTTAATTTTTAAATTTTTAGTATCTGTAAAATCTAAAATGTAGCTATCCATAAATGAGTGCCAACCAGTTAATGCACTATTTACTGTATTATAAACAATCCATTTCTTGTTGATACTACTATTGTTTGTTTGACCCATCATATTAAACATAAGAAACATAGAGATTATACACGAAATTAATATTTTTTTTCTCATTTAAAAAAAGCTTTTTACCCAAACATTTAATGCCTCTAAAGCTGAAACTCTTGCCCAAACGGCCTCTTTAGTTTTTATATTGCTTTGTATTGAAGAATTTACTCTTGATCCCACTTTTGTATTATTAGGAAGCTCTAACATCGACTTAAGTGATTTGTCTAAGTTTCGTTGCATTAATGTTGCAAATGTCGTTTTGACTAAAGCGGGAGCATCATAAAATTTTCCATTCGATAAATCTGCCAATGTTCCAATTGTTGCAGCAGTTTCATTTGCTGCTTCGGCACTTGCTAATTGTGCTACTCGCTCAGAAATAATAGTACCGTTAGCTAATTTCATAGGGATACCTACTTCCAGTTCAAATTCTACTTCAGTAGTCTTTCTTTTAGGATTGGTAACAGTTAATCTTAGACCTGTTACACCAGCAGCTTGCCAATTAGATGTTGTTTTTTGGAAATCAAATGATTCAGCTAATAATCCGACTTGGGCAACTGCCTCGTCTTTTTCATTGCTATTAGCAGTTTTTTCCGTACCGTTTTCATTCAATCCTTGGCTTGCTAAGGCTTCACCAAAAGTAACTTGATTGCCTTTGTCATTCTCATATCTTCCCTTATCCCAATTGTAATGCTCACCAGTCATACCACTTGGATCTGCCCAATAAACAGGATTATTATAGAAAGCTACATATGGAGACTGCTTATAATGTACAACTGGATCAATTGATGTAAATCTACCAATTGCAGGATCATATTGACGAGCATCCATAGCGTACAACCCAAGCCCCAGCTCGTCTTGGAGCTCCATCCCATTATACTTATACTTATAATCGCTTGCAGGATTAACATTATATCCTTCGTGTTTTAAACCAAATGGATAATAATTATTCTCTTCAAGAATTTCAAGAACGTTTAGAGCATTCTTTTTGTAGCTCACACGTACATTTCCTAAATGATCGGTATAATTAAATACATAATTGTAACTGTTTGCCCCATTTACTGGGGTATTGTTAACATAGCCTTCTGCTGTTGGAAAATACTGCAGTACATCGTTTTTATACTGAAAACCTCCTAAATACACAGTCTTAGTTACAGCTCCATTATCAGTTACAATTTTCTCTAGTTTTTGCCCAGTTGCGTTGTAAATATAGGTAATGTTTCCATTTGTGCCAAATGTTATTTTAGTAGGCAAATTAAGATGATTGTACTGTATTTCTATGATGTCTTTATTTTTATCACTGGTCATATTTCCGTTGGCATCATAGGCATAATCATCTCCATTTTTGTTAGCATCTATAAAACCGCTTGCATCATTACCAGCTGGGCTATCGGTTACTTTTATTAACTGATTTGAATTATCATTTTTATATTCATAAGTCAGATCATCTATTTTAAGCTTGCCTAGCTGTTCATCTTGAAGACCAAAACGAGAAAGTGATATTATATTTCCGTTTTTGTCATAGGTGAGACTTTCATCATAAGCATTAGTAATCAGCCCTGATTTTTGATAGATAGCATTTAATAATCGGTTAAGTCCGTCATACTGATAGCCATACTTTCTTAA
>NZ_JBXBAV010000014.1:0-19377 GCF_056783245.1 Flavobacterium sp. TC780
ATTGATTGCTAAGGTTAATACATGCTCCTGTTGTTAAGGAGGCAGCACCTAAATATTTTAAGAACAACATCTTGTCGGGCTCCTGTCATTAATTCATTAAAACGCATTTGTACTGGGAATTGAAATCCTGTTGTAATTCCGGGAACATCTTCTAGAGCCTTACTCATTTTTGCAGATAATTCATTAAAAGTTTTAGCAGAAGTCCATTCTTTCTTATCTTTTAAAATTACCATCATATCACTGGCTTCCATAGGCATTGGGTCTGTAGGGACTTCACCGCTACCTATTTTGGTAACTACTTTTAGTACTTCAGGGAATTGGCTTTTTAATATGTGCGCTGCTTTTTGGGTGCTTTCTATTGTTGTATTTAAGTTGCTGCCTGTAAGTACTCGTGTATCTACGGCAAAATCACCTTCTTCAAGAGCAGGTATGAATTCGCCTCCCAAGGTAGTAAGTGTTAGAACAGCCAAAATAAAAAGTAGTAAGACAGAACCTAATACGGCTTTAGGAAAACGAAGTACTTTTGTTAGTGTTTTTTGATATGTGTTTTCAAGTCGTTTCATTACTTTATCCGATAGATTTTCTTTGTGTTTTGTTTTTTTACTTATGAAAAAAAGCACTCATCATCGGAATATAAGTCAGAGACAAAATAAAAGCACCTAGCAAAGCAAAAGCAACTGTTTGTGCCATAGGTTTAAACATTTTGCCTTCGATACCCTGCAGCGTAAAAATGGGTAAGTAAACAATCAATATGATGATTTGTCCAAATACCGCACTGTTCATCATTTTGCTAGCCGAACTTGTAACGGTTTTATCCATCTGATCAGCGGTAAGCGAAGTATGCTCCTTATATTTAGTATTACTGGAGAGCTGATGCATAATGGCTTCAACAATAATTACCGCACCATCTACAATTAATCCAAAATCTAAGGCTCCGAGACTCATTAAGTTTCCGCTTACACCAAAGAAATTCATCATACAAATAGCAAAGAGCATGGCTAACGGAATTACCGATGCAACCAATAAACCTGCTCTAAAATTACCCAAAAACATTACCAAAACAAACACCACAATTAATGCCCCTTCAAGCAGGTTTTTTTCGACTGTACCAATGGCATTATTTACCATTTTTGTTCTATCAAGAAAAGGTTCTATTTCTACACCTTCAGGAAGTGTTTTTTGTATTTGAGCAATTTTTTCTTTTACATTTTTAATGACCTCACTGCTATTAGCTCCTTTAAGCATCATAACTATTGCTCCAGAAACTTCCCCTTCATCATTATAGCACATTGCTCCATATCGCGTAGCAAATCCAGTTTTTACCTGAGCTACATCTCTTATGAGTAAAGGAGTATCACTATTTTTATTGGGGATAGCAATGTTTTCTATATCCGCAACAGTTCCAATAAGACCTTCGCTACGAATATAAAGTACTGTTGGTCCTTTTTCGATATAAGAACCACCCGTATTTTGATTATTGTTTTGAACAGCAGTAAAAACATCATTGATCGTTATTCCATAAGCATTTAGCTTATCAGGACTAATGCTGATTTCATATTGCTTGAGTTTGCCTCCAAAACTACTCACTTCAGCAACACCCTTGACTCCTAGAAGTTGTCGTCTTACAATCCAATCCATGGATTGTTCTTAATTCGGTTACATTATATTTTTGTTCATAGCCTTTTTTAGGCTTTACTACATATTGATAAATTTCTCCAAGTCCTGTAGATATAGGTCCTAGGGTAGGAGTACCAATACCTTGTGGTATCTCATTTTGAACCTGTTGTAATCGTTCGGCAACCTGTTGTCTTGCCCAATATACATCGATATCATCATCAAAGACAATTGTTACAAGTGATAATCCAAATCTGGAAAAGCTGCGAATTTCTTTCATTCCAGAGATATTACTATTGGCCTGTTCTATAGGAAAAGTGACCAATCTCTCGATGTCGGTCGCGCCAAATGAGGGAGCGATTGTAATAATTTGCACCTGATTATTGGTTATATCTGGAACAGCATCAATGGGTAGGCGAGTGGCTTCGTATGAGCCATAGCCAATCAGGGCAATTATAAAAAGCCCTACGATGAGTTTATTCCTCACGGAAAACTCAATTATTTTAGTAAGCATAAGTTTGTTTTATTAATCGTCGTTATAAAAAATAAGGAATAGCAAAAACACGCGCCATTAGACGTGAAAGTTTTTAAGCCAATAAAAAACGATTAACAGTTTCTGGGTGGCTGCCAGATAGACGAAAGTGAAATAGAAGAATAGGAAAAAGAATAGGTATATAAAATTTCTTTTTTATACTTAAAATTGACTTTTTGTATTGTTTTATATTCTTGTATTAGTGGATAAAATACAACAGAGGATATATTAGTATGTGATTTAAAAGGTAATTTCATATCCTTATCGTAATCAGCATCAAATACATGTTGCGCTTGGTAATGAATACGTAAAAAGTTCAAAATAGTCAAATTACTATTTTGCTGTTTGTGTTCCATATAATGTTCTACCAAGAGAGGTAGCTTTATTAGTTCACCTAATTGAGTAATTGAGAGTAGGTAAACAGATAAAAATAATATGGATAAATATTTTTTCACAGTTCAAATATACGTAATATTCTGATGTTTTTTTTAGTAACCAATTGTTTAGAAGTGTTGTAAATAGTTAAAAAGAGGTTCAATAGTTTTGTCTTATAAATAGTCTAGTTTTCGTAGCGTATATAAAATTAGTCTATTTACTGAATTGTAAATCAACAAACGAAAGAAATGGGTACAACGGATTAGATTTATTTAAAAGTTAAAGGGCAGTAGTGTTATCTATATGCAGCTTGGCATACATTTGATTTTCTATTCACTTTATAGTGGAGGATATAAAAAGACTTAGGTTTTAAAAATTTTGAATCTGCAAAAGAGAGCTCTTATTAGAATTGAGGTTGTCCACATGCTGAAAAAAACAAATAAAAAATCGTGGGAATAACTACGTGTAAGCCATTTTGTTTTTTTGTAGTATAACTTTAGAATGTTACCAATGTAAATGCGACAGAATTATAAATACTACTTATATTTGAAAAATTAAATAGCACAAAATACTCTATTCATGAAAAAAAGCTTTGTTTTATTCTTACTTTTTTTAAATACTATTATTGTTCATAGTCAAGGTTATTTAACAAAAACGGATATAAATTATTATTCTAATGAAATTTGTAAAAAAGATCCCTACATAAAATCTAAATGCAAATTAGATATATATTATCCAGAAAACAGTCAAGGTAGTACGACTATAATTTGGTTACATGGTGGAGGACTTACTAGCGGTCAAACTGAAATTCCTGAGGCATTAAAAAACAATAAATTCATTATAGTTGGTGTTGACTATAGATTATCTCCTAAAGTCAAAGCACCAGCTTATATTGATGATGCTGCAGCTGCAGTTGCATGGGTATTTAACCATATTAGCGATTATGGGGGAGATCCAAGTAAAATTTTCATTTCAGGACATTCTGCAGGAGGTTACCTAGGACTCATGGTAACCTTAGACAAGATGTATTTGTCTAAATACAATATTGATGCAAATAAAATCGCAGGGATAATCCCATTAAGTGGTCAGGCCATTACGCATTTCACAATTAGAAAGGAAAATGGTATCGATGAAAGGCAACCAATTATTGATAAATATGCCCCACTTTATTTTTGCAGACCAGATGCGCCTCCAATATTATTAATAACAGGAGATCGAGAGATGGAGTTACTAGGACGCTATGAAGAAAATGCCTATTTAGCCCGTATGTTTTCATTGGTAGGTCATCGAGATGTTACTTTGTTTGAATTACAAGGATTTGATCACAATATGGTTGGACCTGCCTTACCACTACTTATAAAATTTGTCCAAAGAATTAGTAAAATAAGTAACTAACATAGGGAGAGATGTTTTTTGGGATAACAGTGAACTAGAAGTGAAATTGTAGAAAATGTTTTATTATAAGAACTGTTAAATACTTTCTTAAATATAAGATTGATTTCAAATGGGTTCAATGCTTTAACAGCTATTAAATATTATAGATTGTTTCAGTACTTATCGTAATTTTTGTTTCAAATTATTGACTTACTTTTCTTAGAGAGTATCTTTCCTATATTAGTAACAACAATAGGTTTGTTGGTAGATGGAGTTAATGGTGATATGAAATATGTAAGTGCAAAATATGAGTTGATTATACAGTTGTTTCTGGCTCTTATAATTGCATTTTCAGGAACAAAAATAATATCATTATATATTGTTTCCTGACTATATAATAATCAAGGAAAATAAGAACTAATAATAAAAAGTCGGGAGATTTTTATGGGGTGTAGAATTTCTAAGAAGCAAAAAAAATGCGTAAATTTCAAAGACATTTATCTTTTCATAAGGAAGACATCGGCGACAATTTTAGCGCTAAAACCATACTGGAATATACTATCGTGATGACTTATATGATTTTGCGACCACAACGTACTGCCTTGTAATATAAATAACATTATAAATACGGTACAATTAGATAGCTCTTTCATAAGGGACTTTTAAACAATGCCGTAATAAATATTGGAAAATTTTCATTCTCAATGTAATCTCTAACAGCATGGCTGGTTTGCTTATTACCATGACTTTTAGAGAAGGCTACCCTGTCATAAATACTTGTATTTCCTGAAAAAAAGTCACGAACTTTTTCATGCTCCTCTTCATTGCAGGAGAGTGTAGTAGCTCCCACATATTTGCTAAATATCCATTTTGTGGTAACAATATCATACTCATTGAACCCATTGATAAATTGGTAAGGCACTGTAATTTCTTGAATATCCTTTCCTTTTACTGTCCTTTGATAGTAATCTTGAAAAACATTCTTTCCAGGTATGGCAGGAGTCAACATACCTACTGTGAATCTGGAGGATGGAGAATTATAGATCTCGTTATTATGTAATTGTTTGATTTCAATTCCTAGGGAATCTTCCACGTAAAAACTGTCTTTAAATCTTTTGGCATTAAAAAGTGCTTCTGTAATAACCGCTGCACCGAGGCTGTGAGTAATCACATAAGAGTGTTCTGCTTTCGTTTTGTTTAATATCCTTCTTAATCCTAGACCTGCCCGTGCGGCACTGAATTGGGCATTATTCCAAATTTTAACGGTATTGAAAATTTTGTCACCATTATTCAAACCATCCCAATACACTTCGACGAACTGAAAATTCATATTGGGTTTCAGTTGGGTGACAGCGACTCTTAATCTGCTAAAAGCTATTGAAGCTCGATCTGCGTTATTATTGTAACCGTGAATGAGATAAATAATAGTTTTACTACCCGAAGCCTTGTCAATCAGATTACTATATTTTTGATCCAAATGTAATTGTAAAGCAGTTATATTTTCAGCAGTTGTCTTCTTTGTCTCATAAGGAATATTTTCACCCTTGAAAACATTCAAAAGTGTAGTATGATCTTTAATATAAACATCCTCTAGGATAGAGCCATTACTTCGAAAAAGATCAGAATTGATCTTGAATTCTGGATACACATCCCCATGGCGGTCTATATAAATCCGGATAGGTTCATTTATTGCTGTGTAAGTCTGCTGCTCTTTTAGGTCTCCGAAATCATTGTATAAGGTACCTATCGGCGAACAGCTGAAAAGTAAAAACACGAAGAAAAGTAACGTTTTTTTCATAAGAGGAGGATTTAAGGCGCAATGTATTTTGATAGTACTGGTTAATAGTGAAAATACTATCAAATATAATCTACTTCGCCGATCTATTTACCCGTATAAATACTCATTTTTAGTGAGTTATGGTATTTTTGAAATACTCATTTTCATTCGAAACGGACCAAAAGGGTAGCTAAAATTTTATGACCTGATTGAGATTGATATACTTTTTACCACAGAATTTTAAGACTGTCTCTTTTTGTATTAACTAGTCAAAAAAATATTGAGTGCATTTTGTGGCAAAATAAGATATGTAAATAAATCAATTTTTTACATTAATCCATTACAGTATATCTAAACCAAATATCTGATGCCATTGAAAGACAATTCTGTATACAGTAAGGTAAAATCTTCGAATTTTTCATAAAATTTCTAGAAATTTGTTACGTAGAGGTAGGAAGGAATTAGTAGGAGGATGTAAAATACCGTATAAATACGCATTGTTTGATGTTATATAATGATGTAAATTTATGATTGATAGAGTATTAACTATTTATATTTTATAATTATGGTAAAATATCTACTTATAAGTTTTTTGTTCACATTTCAATGTATTTACGGACAAGATGAGGCCTGGGGAAAGTTTGCAAGGAAAAACAAAGATGTACTTGGATTAAATGCTATAGTGGCTGATAAAAATTATTATTCACAAGCTATACTGGAGTTTTTAATTGTAAAGCAAATAATTGAGAAAACTGGAGAGAGTGTATTTGATATACCCACTGACGATCCACAAAGTAAAAGATTAATAGTGATGAATCCACTTGAAAAAGAAAAAATTCTAAATACAAAAGGAAAACATATTATCAAGCTTTTTGACAGTAAGCCAAGCCCGAATAAAACGCTAAACAATGCTATTACAGATTCATTAGGAGTTGCTCCATGTGAGATAGTTGTTCCAAAAAGTATACATGATCTCAAAAGTGGTTTTCAATTCAGGCATTATTTATTTAAAGCCGATAATAAAACTGCATTGCAAGCCTTTGGAATAATAAATAATGAATTAAAAAAATCTGATTTGTATGTAGTAGTCGATTATTTACAATTTCAGGATTTTAATTGTACAGGACTGCCTAAAATTAGATATGCTGTTGGATTGAGAAGTGAATTTAAAATCTCAGGTATAGAACTAAATAAAGAAAATAAAGAAAATAGTTTAAGTATTGAAAAACTAGCTGCCAGGGTAGAGTTTGGGCAGATTAAAGTAGATATTTCAATGAAAACTATTGGAATTACAGGGCGAAAAGCAAGGCTAAATATTCCAGTCAATACCTCCTTTGATGTTCAGACTTATGGGGAGTATACCAAAGTGATTGATTTTATCAGAAATTCAATTGATGCCAAAGACAGTGTCTACACCCAACCCGAACTAATACCTGTAATGGATGAATACAGAACTTCTGTATCAGACATTAATACGGCAGTTTTTGAGGAGCTGAAAATCATTCAAAAAAAATACATAAAAGAGATATCTGATGCGGCAAAAGCTAGTAATGATGATAAGATAGCTAATTCAATTGAGGAAATTATTAAAGGATCACTTAATGAGGAAATTAAGCATAAAGACAATAAAAGAAGAACATTGTATCGTATTGATGAAAAAGTTAATAATCTTAACCGATATTTAGCCATATTAAGGTATACCTATTCGCCAAGTAATTTTGAGGAAAAAATAAATGACAAGTTAAAAGAAGAAAATAGGGTAGATTTAGTAGGTGGAGCTGTGAGCACTATACAAGATTTATATAGTGATGGTTTTAATCTGTTAGAACAGAAGAAATTTAAGGAGGCACTAGCAAAATTTAAGGAGGTATACACATTAAAACCGACCTATGGAAACGCCGACGAGATAATAAAGGTTCTTGAGCAGAAAATGAATGAAAGTATTTCTGAGGATCAACTTTTTGACAGTATAATTAAAGATAAGTTATGGCTGGCTCCAGGCGGGACTAAAGCAAAACTCATTAAAACTAAATCAAGCAAGTAGATAATAGTTTAGTAATGATTTAATTAAAGGATATTTTATAACTTTAAAAAATTGCAGTAGCAACCAAACGTGTCCCGAAGTATAAATTAACAAAAGTCTTTCTTCTGTATTAAAATCGGTAAAATCGTATGTGTTTGAAAAAACTCTCAAATTCTGTCTGTACCACTTGCCCAAATTGTCTGCTCCTAAATAGTTATCACCAGCTCCTTCCAAAATGCTCGTTAGATAAACTTGATGGTTTTTCTGTATGCCTACTGGATTATTCAGCATATTGAGTTTAATCCCCAACAGGGTATCCAAACAAAATTTCCACTACAGTTAGTTAGTTAACAAATCTCTTCAAATCTTCCAAAAAAAAATAGAAATTTATCCAGCTAAGGCTACAAGCTGAAAAGTCCAATTCTTAGGAATTGGACTTTTTTTATGTTTTTTTATTTGTAAATGATTTTAAATCCCAGCATATCAAAGCCTGATTCAAAAGAAACCTTCAGAAATGAAAATAACATTGTTTATTTTCAGCTAGAACGTGGTCAACTCAAGAACTTTTATATATTTGTTGCGCCTTGTAAATCAGTTTTTTATTAGGAAGAAATGATGATTATCAATATAATTATAATACGTATAACAATGAATTTGAACACCAAATACAGGGAAGAAAGGATTCCTGAAGCTATAAAAAATGGTTTTTATTTTGAATGACCTGAATTAAGAGAATTACTTTATTTATTATCCATTCCATTGGAAGGAGTCTGAGAAGAATTGGATTTTAAGCAATATAAATTAATAGATTTTATCCTCAGAAGTTGTTCAAAATAAGTCGTTTTTATTTTGTGGATATTTAACTTAATTTATTAAAATGAGAACAATTTCAAAATTACTAGTTGCAAATAGAGGAGAGATTGCACTACGTATTTTTCGCGCTGCCGCGGAATTAAAAATTAAAACTGTAGCTATTTATACCTACGAAGACAGGTATTCCCTGCATCGCTACAAAGCCGATGAGGCTTATCAGATAGGCAAAGATACAGATCCCTTAAAACCTTATCTTGATATTGATGAAATCATAAAAGTAGCCAAAGCCGAAGGAGTGGAGGCCATACATCCGGGTTATGGTTTTTTATCAGAGAATGTACTATTTGCTACAAAATGTGCTGAAAATGGAATTTTATGGATTGGCCCCAATCCAGAAGTCATGGAACAATTAGGAGACAAAGTGGCTGCCAAAAAAATCGCATTAGCTGCCAATGTACCTTTAATTGAAGACAGCAAAAGAAACCTTATTTCGTTTTCTATTGCTCAAGAAGAAGCAAATCGCATTGGTTATCCATTAATGCTAAAGGCTGCAGCAGGAGGGGGAGGCCGTGGTATGCGAGTGGTTCGAAATCCCAATCAGTTAGAAGCTTTGTTCAACGAAGCAAAAAGAGAAGCAAAAACAGCTTTTGGCGATGATACGTTATTTCTTGAAAAATTCATTGAAAACCCCAAACATATCGAAGTACAATTATTAGGAGATAATTTTGGAAACATTGTTCATTTATTTGAGCGTGATTGTAGTGTACAGCGAAGGTTTCAAAAAGTGGTCGAAATTGCTCCAGCCCCAAATTTAAAACAAGAAACAAAAGATAAGCTATACAAGTATGCACTTAGTATTGCAACTAAAGTAAATTATAATAATGCAGGAACGGTTGAATTTTTAGTCGATGCAGCAGAAAACATTTATTTCATAGAAGTAAATCCCCAAATCCAGGTAGAGCATACCGTTACAGAGGAAGTAACAGGAATTGATATTGTTAGAAGTCAAATTCTTATTGCTTGCGGTCACCAACTGTCTAGTCCAGGAATTTATATTATGGGACAAGAAAGTTTAAAATGTAGTGGTTTTGCAATCCAATGCAGGATTACTACCGAAGATCCGGCTAATGATTTTACACCCGATTATGGAACTATTATTGCGTATCGAAACGCTGGAGGTTACGGCATCAGGATAGATGAAGGAAGTTCTTATTCGGGAGTTAAGATTTCACCTTTTTTTGATTCTATGCTCGTAAAGATTACCGCCAGAGGAAGAACATTAGAAGGAACGAGCCAACGTCTTTTAAGAACGCTGAAAGAATTTACTATTGAAGGGGTTAAAACCAATATTCCTTTTTTAGAAAACTTAATTGTTCATCCCGATTTTCAAGCAGGAAATATTACGGTGAATTTTATAGGAGATAATCCATCATTGATGAAAATCAAAAGAAAATCCGATAATGTAACCAAGAATTTGGCATTTATCGGAAATATAATTGTCAATGGTAATCCAGATGTTCCCTTTATTGTACCTGAGAAAAAATTTCTGACTCCAAAATTACCAGTTCCATCAAGTGCCTTTCATGCTAACGGAACCAAACAACTATTAGATGAGTTAAAACCTAAAGCATTTTCAAACTGGATTAAAGAACAAAAACAAATTTTGTATACCGATTGCACCATGCGAGATGCGCACCAGTCATTGCTTGCTACCAGAGTGCGTACGATCGATATGATGCCTTTTGCAGAAACATTTACAAAAGACTTCCCAGAAATGTTCTCTATGGAAGTTTGGGGTGGAGCCACATTTGATGTTGCGATGCGATTTTTGAATGAATGCCCTTGGAGTCGTTTGGAACAAATGAGAAAAGCGATGCCCAATGTATTGTTGCAAATGCTGATTAGAGGCTCTAATGGAGTGGGGTATACTGCCTATCCTGATAATTTGGTCGAAAAATTTATTGAAGTATCTGCCCAAAAGGGGATAGATGTTTTTAGAATTTTTGATTCACTCAATAGTATCGATAATATGAAGAACAGTATTAATGCTGTACTTACAAATACAGATTCGCTTGCTGAGGTTTGTATGGGCTATTCAGGAGACATCCTAAATCCTGAGCGTCCAAAATTCAATCTTAATTATTATTTGGATCTCGCTAAAAGAATAGAAGATACAGGCGCTCATATTTTGTGTATAAAAGATATGGCTGGTTTATTGAAACCCTATGCTGCCGAAAAATTAATAACCGAACTAAAAAAATCCATTGCTATTCCAATACATTTGCACACCCATGATACCGCTGGAATACAGTCTGCTACTTATATCAAGGCAGTAGAAGCAGGGGTTGATATTATCGATGTTGCATTATCATCTATGTCAGGGCTTACCTCACAACCCAATTTTAATGTTTTTGCAGAAGCCTTAAAAGGAACCCCTCGCGATTCGGGACTTGATGTTGAAAAACTAAATCAATACAGTAACTACTGGGAAGATATCAGGGAGTATTATTATCCTTTTGAGTCCGATTTAAAATCAAGCACAGCAGAAGTTTACAAACATGAGATTCAGGAGGGCAATATTCGAATCTAAAACCGCAGGCTTATTCCTTAGGCTTAGAGACTAGAATGACAGACATTAAACAAGCATATCAGGATGCCAATAGCTTACTTGGCGATATTATAAAAGTAACCCCTTCCTCAAAAGTTGTGGGTGATCTGGCCATGTTTATGGTGAGCAGTAATCTGAGCAAACAAGATGTTTTAGATCAAGGCACCACTTTGTCCTTTCCTAATTCTGTAAAAGGAATGCTTAAAGGGGAGTTGGGGCAACCAGATGGCGGATGGCCAGCAGATTTTCAACAAATGGTTCTCAAAAAAGAAAAACCATTTTTAGATTTACCCAATGCACATTTAACCCCTATAGATTTTGATAACGAGTTTGAAATTTTTCAGCAAAACTTTTCTCTTTCCTGTACATTAGCAGATTTTTTATCTTATTTATTTTATCCTAAAGTTTTTGAAGATTATTTTAAAACAATTGAAAAATATGGAGATGTGAGCGTTATTCCTTCTACTACATTTTTTTACGGATTAAAACCGAATGAAGAAGTAATCGTTAATATTTCTGAAGGAAAATCTATTATAGTGAAATTTTTATATAAATCTGAGCCTGATTTACAAGGAATAAGAACGGTTTATTTTAAACTAAATGGACAAACCAAGGCCATTGAAATAAAAGATATAGCTATAAAAACTGCGAACATACAAAATCGAAAAGCATTAACAACAGCTGAAATAGGTGCTCCTTTGCCTGGATTATTAAGTAAGATTTGGGTCAAAGAAGGAGAAGAAATTAAACAAGATCAGCCCTTATTTACAATTGAAGCTATGAAAATGGAAAACACTGTATTAGGTAAATCTGGAATCATACACAAAATTCACCTCAATGAAAACAGTTTGGTCGAGAAAGGTGATTTACTTATTGAATATACTGTTGATTAGCGAGTATATTTGTCATTTATAAATGATAATTACAAAACCCTTCTGATATTTCAGGAGGGTTTGTATTTTGTATCAGATTTAATATCCTATTGTAAAGTATTCATGAATCATTTTAAACGTAACGAAGTATATCTGTGGCAAAAAAAATAAACGCAAAGCACGCTAAGATTTATTTTACTTTACGAATAAAAAACACAAAGTTCGCAAAGCTTTGTGTTGAATCCAAAAACGAGTTTTCTCACTCCACAGGTTTTGTATTGATCCGTTTAAATTACTTATTTAATTGGCGCCTTTTGGCTGTGTGACCTCGACTGGATTCAAACCCTTAATTTATTTCTTAGAATATTGTTTCCTGAATATAAAATAATCAAATAAAAATAAGAACTAAGAATAAAAAGTTTAATGCGAAGCACAGTAGAGCTCGCTTATTACCAATGCGATGTTAGGAATAGTATTAATCCTTCAGATAGTCGTTTGCTTCTATATACTCAAAATCAGGGGAGTCCTTAAAAAATTGCCGTAGCAGCCAAACGTGACCTGAGCCATAAATTAATAAAAGTCTTTCTTCTTTATTAAAATTGGTAAAATCGTATGCGTTAGAAAAAATTCTCAAATTCCGTCTGTACCACCGGCCCACATTGTCGGCTCCCAAATAGTTATCACCCGCTCCTTCCAAAATGTTCGTTAGATACGCTTGATGGTCTTTCAGTCTGCCTACAGGATTATTCAGCATATTGAGCGTTTTAGTCAATGATTGAATCGTTTTTAACGAATCTTGAAGCTTATATAGCGATTCGTAATCATATCGGGTTGTTTTTTCATATTGTCCTTTGGATTTTAAATAGGCTTCTGCATCGTAATTGTCCCAATCTAAATTAACTCCGAACCATTTCGCATCTGCGTCGGAACAATACACTCGATGATGATTTAATTTTTTTGCAAGTTTGAAACCGATTTGATAAACTTCATTGGTTTTGTCGTCAATGAGGAATTTGCCTTTAAGATAACTTTGATAGTTTTCATTCGTCAGACTGTCCATTTCAATGCGATTCAGTTCCAGTAATATTTTTGTCGGTTTGTATTCTGCTATTTTTTCCAAAAGGATATCCAACTCCGATTGTCTTTGTTTTTCTAGAATGTCGAAGGGGAATTTTGGCTTATAACTGTCCAATTGCGGATTGCTAAAATGAAAAACACCTAAAACCATTGCTTTTGCTTTATGATTTCCGATAAATACGCTTGGATCGTTTATCGGATCTGTCTTTTGAATTTCTTTGGCTGTTTTACAAGAAACGAATAGGAATAAGATGCTAATTCCGTAAATCAGGTTTTTCATTTTTTTAGTATTTGCTAAAATTTTAATTCAATGTTACATTTTTTGTCAAACTGCTGTTAGCCGTTCGTTTTAGTATCTATTTTATATTTCATTAATTGTCTGATTGATGTTAAATGTCCGAATAAAACGATTGGAACAATAAATGTTGGCAACCAACTGAATGGAAAATTTAAAATTGCAATATTTGGTTGGTCGAAGGCAAATTTTTGAATTGGTGAAGGTGCTGAAAATAAAGCGTTCAGAACAATATTTACCAAAAGTCCAAGGCAAATAAAATTCCATAGTAAAATTGTTTGTCGGCTCAGTTTTGTTTTTGTCAAGCCAAAATATGCAATAATTGGTGCGGAAATTCCAGCAAGAATGTCAAAGTTTCGACCTTCAAAAGTCATCAATTCAGGAATTGCTTTGTTGAGAAAAAGCCAAAACAAAATAATTTCAACTGGTATTCTCACAATGTTTAGGTAAGTCAAGTTTTTAAGAGGCAAACTGTCAATAAATTGTCTGCCTTTTGAGGTTGCTAACAATAAAATAATTGTCAAAATAGTTGGTAAAATTCCAATCAAAATTATTTTTGGAGGAAAAGTGTTTGTGTCAGAGTTGAAAATGTTTTTTAAAGTCAAAACCGCTTGGATTGTCAACCAAATTGTCAAACCGATAAAAATTGGCATTGCTTTTTTTCGTGTCAGTTCAGAATTTGAGTTTCTAATTGTCCAAATAAAAAGCAATAAAGTAGCAACTGTTGTTAGTCCGAAAGCCAACGAAATATATGTAGGTAAATTTTCAATCATTTTCTATTTGTTCAATGTTTACAGTGTTGCTGTACAATGATGCCTAACGTTTCGGGTCTTTGCGATGGTGGGGCAATCGAAGCACAAATCTTCAATTTTGTACAAAAGTTCAATCGAAGAAATACCATTGAACTTTGCAGTTTCGCCCCACTATTGCAAAACCCTTGTTAACTGTTGTTTTTTTCATCGTTTGGTTTGTTTATTTTTATTGTCGGCAAAGTTTGTCCTAATGATTTTGCAACTTGATAGTGCGACCAATTTTCAATTTCATTTTCTCCATAGATTATCATTCTAACTTCAATATCTTTTGTGTCCATATCTCCAACATACATTTTTTGATGGTCTGGAACATTTTCATAACTGATTTTTAGTTTATTTTTGTTGTCAATTGTTGGATTTGAATTGTAGTTTTGAAGAGCTTCTCTACAAATCTCAATTGATGAAAGTTGGCCATTTAAATCTCTCAAAATATCTTTAATCTCCATAAACTTTTCTTGAATTGCTGTAACGTATTGAACTTTTGTTACTTTAAAATTTCCAAGTCCGTAAATACTAACTGCTGAATTTAATGGGATTTCAGTCAATATTTTCCCCTCTTGTATTAATTTTTCAAATTCCTCTAATGTTAAATCAACTGTATTTTCTAATCTTGAAAGCTGAATAGAATTATCTGAAAAAACATTAACTTTTATCAAGTAGTAATTTTCTAAATTTTTGTAAAATAGGTCAACACTTTGCCCATTTATTTTTTCTGGGAAAATATCATTTGGATATTTTTTAGTTTCCTTATAAACAGTTCCACTACCATCTTCTCCAATGCTTATCCCGTTAACTTTTTTCTCACTGTATTTGTAGATGTTTTCCAAATTTGGATTAAGCTCTTTGATAAGTTTTTGTATGTAATCAACAAATGTTTTTTTATTAAATTCCCAATTACCTTCGTTTATAGTCCAATTTCCTAAACCGTGGATTGAAATTTCATTATCATCAGGAATACTTAAAGACACCCAATTTCTTTCAACATCTTTTTTAAAACACTCAAAATCTTCAAAATTCCAACAATGCACTCGTCCGTTTTCGTAAACATCTAAATCAACGAAAAAATAACTTCCATTTTTTATAAACGCAGGAATTGAGTATCCTTCAATTATTTGCTTACTGTATACTTTTGTTGTTGGTTTAATCATTTCTATTTTGTCTTTTTTGAAAAAGTTGATTTTCACGGTTTCGGTTTTAAAATAACTGCTAACTTGTAAATATGTCTGACGATATCCGACTTACCAACACTAAAATGGGGTGATATGTCTGATAAACGACAATGTTTATCTATTTTCAAAAATAGGATTTTTATTTCATAAATCATCAAATGCCCTTTTATGTCTTTTTCCTATTGTTTGATATCCTATTTTTAAAGTTTAGATAAGGATAAATATCAAAACCTGTAGAGTTTATGGAAGTAACCGCATAGCGAATCATTAAGCTTTGCGTTTTTAACTTTGCGGGCTTTGCGGTTAAAAAAGGATCAATGCCAATAGTTGTTGACATAGGCGAGAGGTACAATTTTTTTAACCTGAAACTTGAAACAATACAGATTACATTGTTTGATAATTCTCTCGCTAAGTCGCCAAGCCGCAGTTTTAAAAAGTTGTTTACTTTGCTTCTTTGCGCCTTTGCGAGAATATATAATTTAGGATTTTAAATCATCAAATGCCCTTTTATGTCTTTCTCCTATTGTTTAATATCCTATTGTAAAGTATTGATTAATCATTTTAAACGCAACGAAGTATATCTGTGGCAAAAAAATAACTGTATAGCTAATCGTTAAGCTTAGCTAGCTTTACGTTTTTAGCTTTGCGTTTTTAGCTTTGCGGTTAAAAAAGGGTCAAAGCCAAATGAATTACATTATTTAATAATTCTCTCGCTAAGTCGCCAAGCCGCAGTTTTAAAAAGTTGTTTACTTAGCTTCTTTGCGCCTTTGCGAGAATATATAATTTAGGATTTTTATTTCATAAATCATCAAATACCCTTTTATGTCTTTTTCCTATTGTTTAATATCCTAATTTTAAAGCATTGATTAATCATTTTAAACGCAACGAAGAATATCTGTGGCAAAAAAATAACCGCATAGCGAATCATTAAGCTTTGCGAGCTTTGCGTTTTTAACTTTGCGGTTAAAAAAGGATCAAAGCCAAATGAATTACATTATTTAATAATTCTCTCGCTAAGTCGCCAAGCCGCAGTTTTAAAAAGTTGTTTACTTAGCTTCTTTGCGCCTTTGCGAGAATATATAATTTAGGATTTTAAATCATCAAATGCCCTTTTATGTCTTTCTCCTATTGTAAAGTATTGATTAATCATTTTAAACGCAACGAAGTATATCTGTGGCAAAAAAATAACTGTATAGCTAATCGTTAAGCTTAGCTAGCTTTACGTTTTTAGCTTTACATTTTTAGCTTTGCGGTTAAAAAAGGGTCAAAGCCAAATGAATTACATTATTTAATAATTCTCTCGCTAAGTCGCCAATTCAGGAGATTTCTTGATTTTCTCAATGCCTCTTTCTTTCATTAGTGACGCAGCATCGAGCATTTTGATTAAATGAATATAGGGCGTCGTCAGGTCGGAGTAAGGATTTCCATCATGAGGAGACAATGAAAGCTCCATGATTTGACATAGAAATGATTCAAATTCTTCAAGAGTTTTTTCTTCAAATGCTTTTTGAAATATAACAAATGGATTGTCATATTCTTCCTCCGTCAGGGAAGAAAGATGGAATGTTGTTTCAGAGTGCAAAGAGGCTGTAACTTTCCATTTTTTGCTTTTCTTTTGCAAGCAATAACACACTTTGAGAAAAATATTTATAGCAGTATAAAAAACAAAAGCATCAGAGGGATTGTTGACTTTGTAGATTTCTCTCTTATAGCTGTAAACTACCAATTCAGTTAAGTTCTGTTTGTAATAATCCAGATCGGCATAGGCAAAAAAAGCTTTAATTGCCTTAAAAGGATTTCCTGCCACATGACCTGGCCAAAAGCTTGTTTCGAAGGAGATTTTATTCTTTTTCATACTAAGGAGATTTAAAATTTACAAACGAAGTTCTATTCTTTCAAAAGGATAAACTATTCTAAAACGGATATAATATCTGACAAAAAGTATGTATTATGATATATTTTTTTATCTTTGAAATTCACGATTTTTGCGCAAATGGCTTTATCTTTGAGCCTTCAGAAAATTGACATTCATTATGGAACAGAAAATACATCAGGGAAGAAACGTAAAACGTTTTAGAGAAATGCTTAACATAAAGCAGGAAGCATTAGCTTATGATCTGGGGGAAAACTGGAATCAGAAGAAAATTTCTATGCTGGAGCAGAAAGATGTAATTGAAGACAATTGCTGAAACAAATCTCTACTGTATTAAGACATTCTGTGGAAGCTTTTCAGAATTTTGATGAAGAACAAGCAGTAAATTTAATTTCGTGTAGTTTCTCAAGATAATGCAATGTTCAATAATAGAATTGAAACTTTTAACAACAATCCAATTGAGGAAATTAAAAAACTTCACTCAGAGAAAATTGTTTTGTTTGAGCGTATGTTGAAGGAGAAAGATGAAATGATGGCGAGGCTTGAAAAATTAATCAATAAATAATCATTTATAGAAGATATATTAATTTAAAGAGACTCGAAAGTCTCTTTTTTTTGTTTTAGAAGTATTATAAGCGCAAAATTAGGAGATATTCGCATAGCTTTTTAAGAGAACTCTTCGGTGAGTGGTTTTATAATATCGTTTGTTGTTTTTTTAACGAACTCAACACTATTTTCAAGCTTTACAATATCATTTATAACAAGCTTTTTAAATTTATTTTTGTCCATAGCCTAAAATAAATTTAATTGGTTGTTAGAAGACTTAATAAACAAATTAGGATTTGTGGTTATAGCTTCAACCATTCGACCTGAGCGACTACATCTTATTGAACCAATTACCATTGCCTTACCCTCTTTAATCCAATTTAAAATATAAGGTGTTACCATATAGGTCTGGTCAACAAATCCTATTTCCGTTGCAGCCATTCTGCGACTTAATGTTTTTTTGTAAAGTAAATTGTAAAGCTCTTTTGTATAACCGTTTTTTGTATCTTTACTTCGTCCGTTTACGTTCGGGTTTAGGCTATTTGTATTTACTGTACTCATAGCCTTTATTTTTTTAAAGCAATTAACGATTGCATTATCTCACTCCTTTTGTAATAACATTTATTCGCAAACTTATAGACTTTAATACGTCCTTTGTTCTGCCAATGGCATAAAGTTGAAGCGTTGATTTGTAGAAGTTCCAAAAGTAGCTCCCCGTTTAGTAGGTCGTCATTTTCGGATTGAGTATTTAACTCTTTTTTAAAGTCTTCCAATTCTTTTTTGAAGACTGTTGTTATAAGTTCCGTAAACTGTTCGGGACTTACATTTTGTAGTAAGATTGAATTTGTCATTTTTGCAATGTTTTTAAATTATTAACATTGCAAAGATTTTACTAAGCTTGACCTATCATGAGGTATGGTTTGACCTATCTTGAGGTTGTTTTAAGGTCGCTTTTTTATATTCATTGTAATCATTTGTTCTCTGAATATTCGGTTTTGATTTTATGTTTGTTTTTTTTAATTCAGTCAATGCATATTTGTACTTATTATTTAGCCATTTAATGTAATGCTTTAATTCAACTGTTTCAACAAATAGATTGTCATTTTGAAACAACTGAAATAATAGGTTTAAATCCGTTTTACAATTCTCTGCTAAATTTTTTGTAGTGTGATATTTTTCAAAAACTTCAAAAGCATTGCCTTTAAAAATATGATTATGTAATTCCTTTTTAACCCCTTCAAGATTATCAAAATCGGGTTGTTGAGGTTGCATCATAATTTTACAAACATCTCGTATTTCTATACACTTTAAATAAATTTTGTCAGCTGTTAAGCTTTCAATATGTTCCGAATTCTTACTTCTATTTTCAAATCCTATTTCTAATAGGTGACTAATTTTATTATCTGTATAATAAAAGTATTCAAGCTTTGCACTTACACTTCCCGATGACTTCCCCCCTTTTGAGTTTACATATTCATATTGATAAAAAATTAACGGATTTGGATTTGGTATTAAGAAGTATTCGTTTCTTTTAATTTCAAAATCATTGATTAAATCAATCAACTTTTTCAATTCACAGGTGCTGCCTCCCTAACAACAGGAGCATGTATTAACCTT
>NZ_JBXBAV010000015.1:0-13174 GCF_056783245.1 Flavobacterium sp. TC780
GGGATCAGGTGCAAAAGTTGGGGATTAAGCAAAAAGATTAGACAATCTGAATAAAAAGAAATCTACATTTATTATGATAAGAAACGCAAAAGTTGGGAATTAGGCAAAAAGATTTATCACAATGTGATAGCGTTATCGGGAGCAAAGAGGTTGCACAAAGGTTCGCTAAGTTTAATTAATAGGCTTAGCAAATCTTTTTATTTTTTCTTTTGTAGAAGTAAAGTTTTGCTTTATATTTAGCATTCGCTAAGCAAAAATGGTGGTTGTAGCTCAGTTGGTTAAAGCATCGGTTTGTGGTACCGAGGGTCGCCGGTTCGAACCCGGTCATCCACCCAGAAATTTAAAGCCTTGAAGAAATTCAAGGCTTTTTTTGTGTTAGTTATGATATTCAGAGAGTTAAGGTATTTAAAGTATTTTTATGAAATAAGATTTTACAGATCAGGTTCAAAAGTTAGGGATTCAGCAAAAATATATTACCGCAAAATACATAAAGAACAAAGTGCAAAGGTTCACCAAGCTATTTATTCGAGCTTTCGCTCTTTTGCGGTTAAAATGAATTCTAAAGTGACAAAGGTTTTCTTTAGTGACGGACTGCAGTGTGTCTACGTTGTAAAGGATCGTTTGGTTTGTGGAAAACAGAAATGATATTAACTTCGTTACTTGGACGATATTGTGTAAAAAAAAAAGCAGCTATTTTTCAATAACTGCTTTAGGTTGTTTGTTCTTATTCTCTAGAAAAAAAATCTTTCTATCAATCTCTGCAAAAGTATCTCCTTGTCTTATATCTCCAGTACTAAATCCTTTTTTGAACCAATATATTCGTTGTTCAGAAGTACCGTGTGTAAAAGAATCAGGAATTACTCGTCCTTGCATTTTGCTTTGTATTGCATCATCACCAACTGCATTTGCCGCACTTAAAGCTTCGTCAATATCATCAGTATCTAAATTTTTTTCATTGTAATGTGCCCAAACTCCTGCATAAAAGTCGGCTTGGAGTTCTAATGCCACAGATAATTTATTGGCTTGAGCTTCGCTTTACCTCTTGTGCTTTACGCATTTTGGCAGATGTCCCTAATAATGTTTGTATGTGGTGGCCTATTTCATGTGCTATAACGTACGAAATCGCAAAATCCTCCTTTAGCACCAAATCTAGTTTTTAGTTCCTCAAAGAAGGCTAAATCCATATAGACTTTTTGGTCTCCTGGGCAATAAAAAGGCCCTGATGCTGATGTAGCTCCACCGCAAGCCGTTTCTACTGAACCTCTAAAAAGTACTAATTTTGGATTTTTATATGTCATTCCGTTTTCAGCAAATATTTTACTCCATATGTCTTCATTGTCAGCTAAATTTACTCAACAAAGTTGCCCATTTCTTCATCTTCTTTGCTTAATGGCGCAGCTGCTTCAGTTTGATTTGGCTGAGAGCCTTGCATTTGTTCTAAGACTGGAGTTATAAATTGGGCATTTTCGCCGCCAAAAATATTACTAGTAAAATTATAATACCAATGATTCCACCTCCTACAAGAGTTTTGCCTCCAGATGACATTCCTCTTCTGTCTTCTACATTATTGCTTTGTCTTCTGCCTTGCCATTTCATAATTATATGGTTTTAACGTTTTTACTCAAATTTTGTACATACGAATTTATATATATTTTTTGGAATATTGGTTTCAATATTTCATTTCTTTATTATTTAGATAATAGATTTTATTATAGCTTTTTCGATACTTCCTTTAATGATTGGTTGTGATAATAACCAGTCATTCCAGCGTTGATACAATTTTGTTTTTCATCTTTTTCTGCTCCAGCAGTTACAGCAATTATTGGAGTTTTTTTTCCAGATTCTAATTTTCGTATTGCTTTAGTTGCTTCATATCCATTCATAACAGGCATTTGTATGTCCATAAATATGATATCTGGATTTATTGTTTTGTATAATTCAACAGCCTCTTCCCCGTTTTCAGCGTCATATATAATAGCATTTATAAATAGGTTTTTTATAGTAGCTCTTAGTAGTAGTCTATTAACATTATTGTCTTCTACGATAAGAAATTTTATTTCTTTGGTATGTTGCTCCTCAGTTAAAATATAGCTAGTATTGTTGATGTCTTCGATAGTATTTTCAAAAAAAACAGGATCATGTAAATAGCAGCTTTGTATGTTTAGATCAAAATAAAAAGTGCTTCCTACGTTTACTTTACTTTCTAATTTTAAATGACTATTCATTAAACTAAGTAGTTTATTCGAAATGGTTAACCCTAGTCCAGTACCTCCAAATTTTCTTGTTGTAGAGCTGTCTTCTTGCGAAAATGCCTGGAAAATACGTTTTTTATTTTCTTCAAGTATTCCAATACCAGTATCAGAAACCGAAAATCGTATTGTGTACGTATCGTTTATTTGATCTAAGACAGTTACATTAAGTTTTATTGTACCTTTTTCAGTGAATTTAACTGCATTTGCGAGTAAATTAATTAGAATTTGTTTTATTCTAACGATGTCTATCCAGAAACAACTTGGTACATCGTCATTGATATTAAGTTCTAATGTAAGGTTTTTAAGATTGGATTCATATAATATTAAATCGACTACTTGATTAAGTATACCTCTAATGTTATATTGATCAATATTTAACTCTAATTTCCCAGCCTCTATTTTAGAAAAATCAAGAATATCATTTATAATATTGAGTAATGATTGTGCTGACTGATTGACAGTAATCATATATTTTTGTTGAATATCCTGAAGATTTGTTTTCATCAGTAAATTGGTAAAACCAATAATACCATTTAGAGGAGTTCGTATTTCATGTGACATGTTTGCTAAAAAATCAGATTTTGATTTATTTGCTGCTTCTGCTAATTGTTTTGCTTTTATAGCATCTTCGGTTTCTTTTTTGCTTGTAATATCAAAATAAATTCCACCAACAAAATCAATTGTGTTTCCTTTCTTGATTACATCACCAAATTCTTCTACCCAAATATATTCGCCAGTTTTTCTTTTTATCCTATAAACACAATGTATCGGGATTCCTTTTTTTAAATCACTAATCTGATTTTTAATGATATTTTCTTTATCATCTGGATGCATTAATGATATAAAAGGGAGTTTATTCTCTAGAAACTCAGATTTTGGATATCCGGTTAAATTTTCTATTTCGTCACTTAGAAATACTTTTGTCCCTGGTTCATCAAATTTAGATAGGTAAACAGTACCAGGAATATTATTAGCAATTAGTTTAAATTTTTCTTCACTTTGATGAAATTCTAGTTTCGTTTCTGTTTCTTTCTAAGGTTGAAGAGATGTTATTAGCAAGAGACTGTAAAATATAAATTTCATCTTCGGTCCACTTTTTCTCATTAGTACAATCATCGAACCCTATAAATCCTGTAAACTCATCATCGATGTATAATGGAAGGATTAAAATAGATTTGATTTCATTGGCTATTAATAGTTCTTTAAAAAAAGAATCTTTAAGTTTAGTGGTGAGTGTATTTAATATTTTTTTGTTTTGTGCCTGAGCAAATATCTCATGTAGATTTTCAGTACTAAAACCTTGTAATTTTGTAATTTGTTTTACAATTCCTTTTCTTGCCCATTTATATTTTTGGCTTACAAGGTTTGTATCGTTATCTCTTTCATAATAAAACATATGATCTACTTTTGTAGCTTTTCCTATTATGTCAAAAGTTTCTTCAAACATTTTGGAGTTACTTTTACTCAATAAAAACTTTTCGGTACATAGTGCTAATGCAGATAATAACTGACTCTTAAATTCTAATTTTTTTTCTGCAATCAATCTCATTTGAGATGAGACAGCTAAGGAAATAATATCCGAAATTGTTCGGCCAAAACTGATGTCTTCATTGTCCCAAATTCGTTTGTTTTGGGTAGATTCAAAACAAAGAATACCAGTTAGTTGTCCATTTGTAAAAATGGGAATATCTAGCATTGACTTAATATTGTTCTTTAAGAAGGCATCTTTTGTAAACTCGGATATCTCTAATTGATTAAAGACATCTGGAGCATTAATTATAGTTTTATTTTTTATAGAATTAAAATAGATAGGATAGTATTCTTTTTTTAAAACTGTTTTTTTATTAAGTTTATGATTATCTGTATTGAATAAATTTGTACAGGTAATAGTATCTTCGGTATATTCCCAATAACTAACCCGATTTGTTTTAGAAGCAATAGCAGCTTCTTTAATAATTAGTTCAACGACACTGTCTATATCATTATAATTACTAAAGTTTGTGGTTGATAATTTTTTGGATACCGTATTGTAATCTTCTGTTTTTTCTTGCCTAATTTTATTTTCAATTTCAATATTTTTCAGCTTGGTAATATCTCTTGCAATACCAGCATAACCTGTTATTTCTCCTAAATCATTCTTACGGATAATAACTTTAAGTGAGACCCATAATTCTTCTTGATTTTTTGTTAATAAAGGAATTTCTATAGCAGGAAAATCATTTTCTTTTTTCTTTAGATTTTCTTCCAGATTTTCATAAAAACTCATCGTATTTGTGATGTAGTCTAATCGAATAAACTCTAGGTAATTATGAGAGATAATTTCTGATTGAGAATACCCTAATGTTGAAATTGCAAATTCATTAATAAAAGTAAAATTGCCATCATCGTCGGCTTCAAAAATTAAATCGGTGGCTGTCTGGATTAGATTTTTATATAGATCTTTGGTATTGATTTGTTCTGTAATATCTTGTCCAATACCGATTATTAAGTTCTCAGAGAATTTTTTATCTTTCCACTGAATGTGCTTGTATTCTCCATTTTTACATTTTAATTTCCGAATGTAAAGTTTGTCTTCAGCATAATTAAAATGATATTCTTTGTTAACAAATTCTGGATCTTCAGTAAGATTCCAAAAACCCATTCCCATGACTTCTTCGGGTGAATATCCAAGAATATTAATTATGGTTTCGCTACAAAATAAAATTTCTCCTTTACAATTACTTGCTATAGTAAGTGAATTTCCTTTATGTACTATTTCATTAGAAAAACGAAATTTATCATTCATGTTTGATAAAACAACATATCTTACATAATTGGCAACAAATACAATAAGAGAGAAGTTAATTAAAACTACGGATGTTTTTAACGAAATTAATTGTGAAATTGTAGTATCAATTAAAAATAAAAACACGAAGGCAGTAAAAAACCAATATAATTTTGTAGGTTTTAAAATGGAATATGAAAAGTAAAAGGCGACAATAAAACTAATTATAGGAGTAATGTCGTTGGGTAAAAGAATTACATTACGCGCTATGTAAATGAAAAAGAGCAGAAATAATGTAATGAAAATAAACTGTACGTTTTTACGTAAGTAGTTGATTTTAGTGGTTATAAAGTAGAATAATAGAAAGAATAGACCAATCGTGGCATTTGTAATAAGTAAGCTTTTTGGTCTAATTTTAAATAGCTCATTAATTATTTCTATTAATATAATGTTGATCCCTAAGAATAAAAAATACAACAAATATTCTTTATCAGTAGTATCATTCTCTTTTTCTTTTTCAATAAAATTGCCTAATTCATTTTTTATATTAAAAAAATGGTATGCTAAAAAAGCAATAAGACCAAATAAAGCCAATCCTAGAGCTGGAAATTTAGGATTGTTGTACGAAATTATCCACTGAATGCTTACGTCGCTAAATATCAATAATTCATTGGCCAAGCCTATTGGGTTTGGCCATGAGAATAGTATTGATATAAAACTACAGTAAAAAACCATAGATTTTGATGGGATTTTGGTTTAATTAAATAGATTTTTTTGGGAAAAATTATCTTTTAATTGTATTTTTTATAAAAATGTTTTTGGTCCTGAATTAGGTTCTTTAATTTCTTCGAATGTATCTAAACCAATAATTGAAGAATAGATTGCATATGTCATAGAATAGATAAAAGGAATAGTGAAAATTACTCCAATGCAACATCCAATGAATCCTACCATTGCTCCTAATCCCGAAACAATTAATAATCCAATAAGCATTAAAGGTTGTTTTGATACAACCATAAAACTGGTTTTAATTGCATCTACAGCATTAAAATTACCAAAAATAATTAGTGGAATTGTTAGATAAGTAAAAAGAGAAATTAGCAATGAAATTACTGTTCCTAAAAATGATAAGTTAAGAGTTTGCAGGATTGCAGATATAGGAACATTTATAATTGATATAAGCAATGTAGCTACAATAATATTTGTTAGGTATGGCAATCTGTAATAATAAAAAATCGTAGATACATTAAATTCTTCATCTTTGTCTGCACAATCAGCCATTTTTAAAAAACCAGCAGTAAAGGGAGCAAAAATTACAGCCAATAAAAGCATACTTGCCATATAAATTACAAGTGGCTGTCCAGATAATTTAATGTGTTGCAAGTTTTCTAAAGATTCTTTTGTTAAACTTTCGATTCCAAAAATAGAAATTACAAGTCCAGAACCAAAAACACCAAGTATAAAGTAAAAAATAAGTATAATCAATCCAGCGTAAAGTGCTATTTTTTTATAATTTTCGAAAGCATGATTAAATACATTTGAAAAATCTAATTGATAACCATTTTTTTTAATTTCTTCAATTCGTTGTTGCGTAGGATTCATAGTTTTTTATAGTAGTTATTGGATTATATTTAATTTTTTTAGATTATTTAGTTATAAAATATCAGTAGTAAATATAATATATTTTTTAAATCGACCAAGCTAAAATCATTTTTTTGACAAAATGATTTAGTACAATTGTCTGCTTAGTTATTAGAAATTAATTCGTTTAATGAGTATTTAAGATTAGTTGAATTTATATCCAGTCTAATAATTTTTTAATGGCAACCAATTTGTCTTTATATGGCGCGTATCGCATTGGTAAATCTAACCAGTTGGCTTTTTTGACAATGCCTTTGTGATGAGAAAATGTATCAAAACTTAATTTGCCATGATAGGCTCCTAAGCCACTATGGCCTACCCCTCCAAATGGAAGTCTTTTATTTGAAAAATGAATAACGGTATCATTGATACATCCACCACCAAATGAATAACGTGTGATTATTTTTTTTGCAAAATGTTGATTTTCACTAAATACATATAATGCAAGAGGTTTTTCGTATTGATCGATAATGTTCTTTATGTCTGCTTCGGTTTTGTAGGTAAGTATAGGTAATAATGGTCCGAAAATTTCTTCTTGCATGATATTACTTTCTATATTTGGTTCATCGATAAGAGTTGGAGCGATATAAAGGTTTTTAGCGTCTGTTTGCCCTCCAAAGACCACTTTATTTGGCTCAATCATGCTGTCTAATCTTACCCAATTTTTAGTATTGATTATTCTTGCAAAATCTGGTGACTCTTGTGGATTTTGACCATAGGCTTTGTTGATTTCTTCTTTTAAATAATCTATGAAATGTGCTTTCATGTTTTTATGAATCAAGATGTAATCAGGAGCAATACAGGTTTGTCCAGCATTAATGAACTTACCCCACACAATTCTTTTTGCTGCTAATTTTAAATTCGCTGTTTCGTCAACGATACATGGATTTTTCCCACCAAGTTCTAGTGTAACAGGAGTGAGGTTTTCGGCAGCAGCTTTTGCAACAATTTTTCCAACTGCTACGCTTCCGGTAAAGAATATGTAATCCCAGCGTTTTTCTAAAAGTTTTTGCGAAACATCGGCACCTCCTTGGACCACCTCAACATGATTAATATGGAATGTTTTTTGAATAATTTCGGTTATAACTTCGGCAGTTTTAGGAGTAAGCTCTGATGGCTTTAAAATAACTTTGTTTCCTGCTGCTACAGCTGATATTAACGGGCATAAAGCGAGTTGGAAAGGATAGTTCCATGGAGCCAAGATCAATACTTTTCCGTAAGGTTCTTTGTAAATATAATCTGTTGAAGGAAAGTTTAATATTGAAGGAAAAACACGCTTGGGTTTTGTCCAGCTATAAATATTTTTAATGGTATCTTTTAATTCCGTAATAACATAATTGGTTTCGGTTAGAACAGCTTCAAAAGCTGGTTTCTTGAAATCATCATATAAAGCTTTAACTATTAAATCTTCACTTTTTTGTATGTTGAATAATAGTTTTTTAAGCGTCTCTTTTCTGTAACCGATGTCATTTCTATAGTCCATTTTAAAATCAGCTTAGTTTTACACTATGCAAGTTAATTTTAAAATATCAAATAAAATAGTTTTTATTAAAAAATCATAAAGCATTCCATATTGCTTCATCTGGAGCAGGAGCGATAATAGTAAGTGGTTCTTTTGTTACTGGATGGATGAAGGTTAATTTTCGGGCATGGAGATGAATTCCGCCATCGGGATTACTTCGATCAAAACCATATTTTAAATCTCCTTTTATAGGTGATCCAATAGCCGAAAGTTGTGCTCTAATTTGATGATGTCTGCCTGTATGTAAATTAATTTCGAGTGCTACGTAATTCTGAAGTTCTTTAAAAACAGTATAATCTAAGCTTGCTAATTTACTATCAGGAACTTCTTTTAGATGTGCTTTTGAAGTGTTGTTTTTCTCGTTTCTTTTAAGAAAATGAACTAATTTGGCACTTGTTTCTACTGGTTTGTTTTTTACAACTGCCCAATACGTTTTTTGCGTTTCGCGATTACTGAACAATTCGTTCATGCGCGTTAATGCTTTACTTGTTCTGGCAAAAACTACGATTCCGGTTGTAGGACGGTCTAAACGATGTATTACGCCTAAAAACACGTCGCCAGGTTTATTGTATTTGTCTTTTATGTATTCTTTTACAACATCAGATAGGGGTTTGTCACCAGTTTTATCTCCTTGTACAATATCGCCTACGCGTTTATTTATAACAATGATGTGATTGTCTTCGTGGAGAACTTGGAGATTATCTTTGGTTGATATGATTTTCATATTTTATTTTTTGAGTTTGTAAGGAACAAAGAAACTAAGGCGCTAAGAAAAAATCTCAAACCCTAGTTTCTAACTTCTCAGTACCTTAATATAAATTTAGTATTGTTCACCAGAATTAGGGAAATCTCCTGATTTTACATCATCAACATATTGGCTAATTGCTGTTGTCATTCCTTCGTATAAATTCATGTAGCGTCTTAAGAAACGTGGACTAAACTCATTGTTCATTCCTAGCATGTCGTGAATTACAAGAACTTGACCATCAACTTGACCTCCAGCACCAATTCCGATTACAGGAATAGAGATGCTTTTGGCAACTTTCTCAGCTAAATGTGCAGGGATTTTTCTAGAACTAAAGCAAAACAACCAATTTTCTCTAGCATTTTTGCATCTTCAATTAGTTTTTCGGCTTCATCTTCTTCTTTAGCACGTACGGTATAAGTTCCGAATTTATATATTGATTGTGGTGTTAAACCCAAATGTCCCATAACTGGAATTCCTGCGTTTAATATTTTTTTAATTGATTCTTTGATTTCTTTACCACCTTCTAGTTTTACTGCATGACCACCACTTTCTTTCATGATTCTGATAGCAGAGCGTAATGCTTCTTTTGGATCTGATTGGTAACTCCCGAAAGGTAAATCAACAACAACCAAAGCTCTTTCGATAGCTCTCACTACAGATGATGCATGATAAATCATTTGGTCCAAAGTAATTGGTAATGTAGTTTCATGACCAGCCATTACATTTGAAGCCGAATCTCCCACAAGAATTACATCAATTCCAGCAGTATCAACAATTTTGGCCATTGTATAATCGTAAGCCGTAAGCATTGAGATTTTTTGCCCATTGGCTTTCATCTCAATTAATGATTTGGTAGTAATTCTTTTGTAATCTTTTTTTGCTACAGACATTGTAATCTATGATTTAGTTCCGATCCCGAAACATTGGGAGGGGATTGATTTATATTTTGAATCTGTAAAAGTAATAAATAGAATTTTTTTAAAGCCCGATAGCGCGGAAATTCTTTCTGTGTCCACAAATAAATTGATTTAAGATTTTAGACTAAGGATTTTTAATTTCAGATTAATATAACTAGTTATGATTGTGTCGAGATATCTTAACCTTATGATAATTCGTTAAAATTGTATTTCAATTTATTAATGAGCTGACTTTATGCGCTAAATTATTAATTGCCTCCTGCTTTTGCTGGAGGCTTAAGAATTGATAATTATTTAGGGCTTTAGCCAAAATAGTATCGCATTTGGCTAAAGCCAATTTATATTTTACTTTTTGTACCTCTAGCTAAAGCAGGAGGCAATTCAAAACAGAAATTCGATAGAAAGAATGTCTAAGTTATCTGTTTTGTTTTAGGTCTGATGGGAACGGTATCCTTTTATATTTTTTTGCCATAAAAGATATAGTGTACAGTAGGATTAGCTCCTGAAAAAAGAATGAATTGTGGTAGACTAAAAAAGTATTTGATAGTATTTTATTAACAAATGGGTAAAATAACTAATTTTGAAAAACTAATTCACAAATCCCTATTTTGAAAAACATTCTTATTATTGACGACGAAGAAAAATTACGCCACCTTCTCGCTAGAATTATACGCTCGGAAGGTTTCGAAGTTTTCGAAGCTCCAGATTTAAAATCGGGTTTCAAAAAGTTAGAACACAATGATATTGATGTTGTGCTTTGCGATGTTAAGCTTCCTGATGGAAACGGTGTTGATTTTCTTCAAAATATTAAAGCCGCTTTTCCATTTACTGAGGTTATTTTATTAACCGCTTTTGGTAAAATTTCGGATGGTGTTCAGGCCATGAAAAATGGTGCGTTTGATTATATAGTGAAAGGTGATGATAATGATAAAATTATTCCGCTTTTATACAAAGCTCTTAGAAAAAAGTACAATTACAAAGAAAGTTAAACAACTTGAAAAACGGATCTCTGATAAATATTCTTTTGATAAAATCATAGGGAAATCGGAAAGGGTTAGAACAGGTTATTAATTTGGCACAAAAAGTATCTAAAACAGATTCGACTGTATTGTTGATGGGTGAAAACTGGTACAGGTAAAGAGGTTTTTGCTCAGGCAATTCATGAAAACAGCAATAGAGTAGGTAAGTCGTTTGTGGCATTAAATGATACTTTGAGTAAAGAAATTCTTGAGAGCGAATTGTTGGACATAAACAAGGTGCTTTTACAGGTGCTATTAAAGATAAAAAAGGATATATTGAAGAGGCTAACGGGGGGACTTTATTTTAGATGAGATAGGAGAAATGCCATTAGAACTGCAAGCTAAATTATTGCGTGTTCTGGAAACAAGCGAATACATACAGCTTGGAGATACTAAACCAAGAAAATCTAATTTTAGGTCAATTGAAGCAACGAATCGGGATTTAAAGATTGAAAGTGAAGAACATCGTTTTCGGCTGGGATTTATATTTCAGGTTGAATATTTTTGAAATCAAGATTCCACCTTTACGAGAAAGGGTCAGGATATTGCTCCATTGGCACACTATTATGTAAAGCAATTTTCTGAAAAAATAAATAAGAAGGCTTTGTCTGTTGATGAAGGTTTCATGCAAAAAATGGAAACATATCAATGGCCAGGAAATGTTCGTGAGTTAAAGAACGTAATCGAACGCTCGGTTATTTTGGTAAATGATGATGTTTTAACAGAAGATGTTTTGCCTTATGAAATGCAACACCAAGTAGTTAAAACCAACAAAAGTGTCTCGGCTTTTTCTATGCAGAGTGTCGAAAAATTGCATATCCAGAAAGTATTTAATTATACTAAGGGGAACAAAGCTGAAACGGCACGATTACTCGAAATTGGGATTGCGACTCTTTATCGTAAACTAGACGAATACAATATTGATTAATTAAACATACTATTTTGAAAAGCCTATCATTTTGATAGGCTTTTTTTGTGTCTAAATATTATGTAAATTTGATAAGGTTTTAATTTACAATAGTTTGTGAGTAATTGTTTTTTTTGGAATGTATTTTGGCATAAGGGAGGAAGAACATAAAAAATCATTCTTATGAAAAATCAAGTCACCACGATTTATAAACAAGCAGAACGCTTTGCCGAAATCACTAAGACTGCAATCATTACCGGAAATATTGTCAGAGCAAAAAAATGTCTGGCGCTTGCAGAGCGGTTATATACTACAGGAAGTTATGAAACTAAAAGCGCTGAAAATCCCCAAAATGTGTACGTTCTCGAATTCTCTCCATGGAATTGCGACACTGTACAATTTCGGCAGTTGATTCCCGCACAATCGCTGAAGGCCGAATATATAAAGCAAATTAATGCGTCGGGGGTGTGAGGAAGACTGATAGAAGTAAGAGAATAGACTGATAGATGAAAGATAATAGAAACAAGACTAAATCTTGCATCTCTAAGTCTTGTCTCTGATAGTTTTGCCTCTCCTGATCTTTTAAGTCTTAAAAAAAAATAATCCAATAATCTAAATAAATCAAAACCTATGTTAATCACTATTCTTTTACTCGCACTGGCAGTTTTGCTCTTCGCGATTTGTTTTAAATCTGTCGAATTTTTTGAAAAAATTTAAATCATGACTGCACTATTTATTATTGCCCTTGCCGTTTTCGGCTATTTGGTTTATGTATTAATCAAACCCGAAAAATTTTAATAATGTATAAAGTGATATGGGATAATGCGAAATGTGATAGGTAGGATGTGAAATGTAAGAAGGTTAGATATTATGCATCAGTTTGTTTTTGCTTCTCACATTTTGTAATCAGCGTTTTTCAGGAAAACATTTCACAAGAAAACATTTGTCTCTAAAAAAAATTAAATTATGAACACAGAATTATTTGGCGTCATCAGTATTTTTATCATTACGATAGTTTTAGCCATTCCTTTGGGAAAATATATTGCTAAAGTTTATTTGGGTGATAAAACTTTACTCGACCCGATTTTCAATCCAATTGAAAAACTTATTTTTAAAATTAGTGGAATCAATTCCACCGAAGAAATGAACTGGAAACAACACTTAAAAGCTCTTTTAAGTATAAACATGGTTTGGTTCTTTCTTTGCTTCTTTATTTTATTGTTTCAAGGATCGCTATTTTTAAATCCTGACAACAATCCATCGATGAGCCCGGATTTAGCATTCAATACAGCTATTTCGTTTCTTGTAAATTGTAATTTACAACATTACTCAGGTGAAAGCGGCGTATCTTATTTATCTCAAATAGGTGCTGCCTCCCTAACAACAGGAGCATGTATTAACCTT
>NZ_JBXBAV010000016.1:0-19115 GCF_056783245.1 Flavobacterium sp. TC780
ATTTCCAGTTATGATAAAAGTATTAATTCCAACTGCTTTATTTAAATCAAAAATTGGCTTGAAAGCTCCAGTTGGTTGGTATAAAATTAGGATGTTATAATCCTGTAATGATTTTATTTCGTTTGGTTTGAGCGCTAATACAATTTTACGTTGCGCGTTAGATTTATCGAACGTTTTAAAGCTGCAATATCGAGATGGTCGATTACAGATATAATTGCTACTGTAGTTTTTTGATCTATTATTTCAACAGCAAAATTCTTAGTATTATTATAATGTGTTTTTTCTTTTTCGCTTGACGAAATGTAAAGCTTTAAAAAATATGTGTTCCCACTTTATCTGCAGGAAAGAAATATATTTAAAGTGGCAGTTTTTTTAGAAGGTGAAAATGGTAACTTTTTCTTTTGTAAAACAGTACCTCCCTGAAAAATCGATAAATCAGAATTTATATTTTTTGTTCCCGAATATTGCAAGAATACCTCAATTGGGAATTTGTTTTTTTATAAAAGGCATATTTGTTTACATTGAGCTGATTTATTTTTAAATCCAAGAAAGTTGCAGTATCTCCTACGATTATTGGATAAACTTTGTTGTTTGGATCAAAACGATAAACATAATCATTTCCTGTAGTTTGATTTCCGTCAGTAATAATTACAGTTGGGAAAACTACATTTTTATTTATGTTTTTTAAATTCTTTGCAATTTCGTCTAAAATTAGTTTGGGTCTTCCTTTAAAATTCGAATTCCTCTGATTGTTTAAAATCCGAATCAAAATCATAAGACTAATTTCGAACTTATCTTGTAACTCTTTATTCGACGTTAATTTTTTCATACAGTTCGATAACTTTTTCTTTACAATTTAAAGCGGTGATCGAACTAGAATTATCCACTACAATTGGTAATGGAGTTTTAATCATCTTAAATGAATTTTTGGTAATTATCGGATTTATCAATAAAACTAATATCCCAAAATGGATAAAAACGAACAAAAAAGCCAAAAACAAATTCAGTTTTGATTTGCTTTTGGCTTTATAATAATATTGAAAAAATGACAAACCTCCTGCAACTACTAATGAAAGTACCAATAATAGAATCGTGTTTGTAGTCATATTTATAGTATTCAGTGACAGTTTTTAGTAATCAGTACAAACTGAAAACTTTATACTGGGACTTTTTTAGGTTAACATTCCGCCACAAACATTAAGAACTTGTCCTGTAACATAAGCACTCATATCTGAAGCTAAGAAAAGACAAGCATTAGCAACATCTTCAGTAGTTCCTCCGCGTTTTAAAGGAATTCCTTCTCTCCAGCCTTTTACTACATCTTCGCTTAATTTTGCAGTCATTTCAGTTTCAATAAATCCTGGTGCAATTGCATTACAACGAATGTTACGAGAACCTAACTCTAATGCTATCGATTTTGTAAATCCGTTAACACCAGCTTTAGATGCTGCGTAATTAGTTTGACCTGCATTTCCTTTTACACCAACAACACTACTCATGTTGATGATTGATCCAGAACGTTGTTTCAAGAATGTTTTTTGAATAGCTTTTGTCATATTAAAAACTGATTTCAAGTTAACATCAATAACTTGATCAAAATCAGCCTCAGACATACGCATTAAAAGATTGTCTTTTGTAATACCAGCATTATTTATCAAAATATCTACAGTTCCAAAGTCAGCCAAAACTGCATCAACAAAAGTTTGTGCTTCAGTAAAATCTGCCGCATTCGATTGATATCCTTTTGCTTTTATACCTAGAGCATTCAATTCTTTTTCTAAAGCCAAAGCTGATTCTACAGATGAGCTGTATGTAAAAGCCACATTTGCACCATGTTTTGCAAAAACTTCAGCAATTCCTTTTCCTATTCCGCGGCTTGCGCCAGTTATAATGGCAACTTTTCCTTCTAGTAATTTCATATTATGGTATTCGTTTTTATTTTCTAAATACAAATATAGATTATTTAGGCGTTTTATAAAATTTGTAATACAAAAAAGCCTCACCAAGGTGAAGCTTTTTTATATTGTTGTTTGGCGTTTAGCTAGAAAAGCTACATTCCATCTTGGTAATCTACCGTTTTCATCTAAGAAATCTTGTAAAATTTTCCCTTCAATGTATGTTGGGATTATTTTTACGTCTGTATTAAAAGTCTCATACCAAGAAACTTCTAATCTTTCGATTCCTTCAATTTTCATTTGTGCTGGCCAAGAGTATTTTCTTCCTGTTTTTGCAAATTGGTGACCGTTTACGATTTTATCGTGCAATCCACCATTTTTACTTTTTAGAGTTCCATCATTTTGTACCGTTCCAGTAGAACCTACCATGATTAATTCTTTGTTTTCGCCATCAACAGCGTAAACAACAAAAACTCCACTTCCAGACTCAGATGCATTGCATACTTCTTCTAGACTATCGTTTAGCGTGTAAGTAAAATTTCCTTTTACTGTAAAATTTTCTAATTCTTTGTACATATTTCTTCAGATTTTTCACAAAGCTCTAAGATCCTAAGATACTCAATTGCTAAGTGTTTGTTATATTCCATACATTCTATTAATGTAAAAAAAGTCTCAACAGATATTGAGACTTTTTTTTGGAATTTATTATTTTAAATATTGGAGATTATCCTAATACTTCTTTTACTTTTTTACCGATTTCAGCTGGAGAATCTACTACGTGAATTCCGTTGTCTCTCATAATTTGCTTTTTAGCTTCAGCTGTATCATCAGTACCACCAACGATTGCACCTGCGTGCCCCATTGTACGTCCTGCTGGAGCTGTTACTCCTGCGATAAAACCTACAACTGGCTTACGGTTACCATCAGCTTTAATCCATTTAGCAGCATCAGCTTCTAATTGTCCACCAATTTCACCAATCATTACGATACATTCTGTTTCTGGGTCGTTCATTAGCAACTCAACAGCTTCTTTTGTAGTAGTTCCAATAATTGGATCTCCACCAATACCAATTGCTGTAGTTATTCCTAATCCTTGTTTTACAACTTGATCAGCAGCTTCGTAAGTTAAAGTTCCTGATTTAGAAACGATTCCTACAGTTCCTTTTTTGAAAACGAAACCTGCATAATACCAACTTTTGCTTCACCTGGAGTAATGATACCTGGACAGTTTGGACCAATTAATCTAGCATTTCTTTCTTTTACATAACTGTTGGCTTTAATCATATCTGCTACAGGAATTCCTTCAGTAATAGCAATGATAACTTTAATTCCAGCGTCAGCTGCTTCCATAATTGCATCAGCAGCAAATGCAGGTGGTACAAAAATAATTGTTGTATCCGCTCCAGCTTGTTCAACAGCATCTTTTACTGTGTTGAAAACTGGACGATCTAAATGTGTAGTTCCCCCTTTTCCTGGAGTTACACCACCAACAACATTAGTACCGTACTCAATCATTTGAGAAGCGTGGAAAGTTCCTTCGCTTCCTGTAAATCCTTGAACAATTATTTTGGAATCTTTATTAACTAAAACACTCATGATATATATTTTATGTAGTTTTTAAAATTGTGATGCAAAAGTAAGGTTTTGTAAATTATTTTGAACCTTTTTATTATCAAAATATCTTATAATAATTGACTCATTTGATAACCTCGGTATAATTTATTGTCTTTTATTTGCCAAATAGCCATAAAATGGGCTAATAACATTTCTTCTCTTGGGTTTTCGATAGTTTTTACATAATGTGAATAACGTACTGAAACTAAATCATCCTCTTCGATTATATGACTTATTCGAACTTTAGAACGCACATAGGCTCTACTTAATTCGTTAGATAGATCTAATACGCCATTGTAATCTAATTGGATAGGTCCTTTTGTACTATGCCAATCAACGATTATTTCTGGATGCAAATATAATTTGAAGGTTTCGCTATCAATTAAAGCATCCGACTTATAAAATTTCTGAATAAATTCTTTAGCAGTCATAGTTATTTTAATTTATTTAGAATTTCAGGAATTTTCTTGATATTAGCTAATTGTTTTAGCTTTTCTCTTGATTCTTCAATTGGCGTACCAAAATAAGATTTCCCTCCTTCTACAGATTTAGTAACTCCTGTTTGTCCCATTATTACAGCCTTCTCTCCTATCGTAATGCCGCTTGTTGTACCAACTTGTCCCCAAATTGTCACTTCATCTTCTATAATTACACAACCTGCAATACCAGTTTGTGAAGCGATTAGGCATTTTTTTCCAATAACAGTATCGTGTCCTACATGAACTTGATTATCAAGTTTGGTTCCTTCACCGATAGTTGTATCGCCTGTAACACCTTTATCGATAGTACAAAGGGCTCCAATTCCAACATTATCCTTTATTACAACTCTTCCACCAGATATTAATTGATCGAAACCATCTGGGCGTTTTTTGTAATAAAAAGCATCTGCTCCTAATATTGTTCCAGCATGTATGATAACATTATCACCAATTACAGTATGATCATATATCGATACATTTGAGTGTATCAAACAGTTCTTACCAATTGTAACATGATTTCCTATAAAGCAATTAGGCTGTATTAATGAACCTTCTCCTATTATTGCAGAATCTGATATGGCAACATTAGCAAATCGAAAAGGTTTAAAATATTTTGTAAGTTTATTAAAATCTCTAAAAGGATCATCAGAGATTAATAGTGCTTTACCTTCAGGACAATCAACAACTTTGTTGATTAAAACAATGGTTGCTGCTGAATTTAAAGCTTTGTCATAATATTTTGGATGGTCTACAAAAACAATATCTCCAGGCTCAACAACATGAATTTCATTCATACCTGTAACTTGGAAGTTTTTATCACCAAGCAAATTCGCAATTAAGCAAATTTGCAATTTCTTCTAAAGAATAAACTTTTTGAAATTTCATATTTTATAATTAGGAAATTTGTCAATTAGAGAATGTGTCAATTAAAAATGTGTCAATTAGAAAAATAAGAACTTTTAGATTTAATTGCTATTAGTTCATCAATTTTCTAATTGACTCATTGACAAATTATCGTAATTAATAAACTACTCTTTTACGCGCTCCATGTAAGAACCTGAAGCAGTATCAATTTTAATTTTGTCACCTTCATTAATAAACAAAGGAACGTTTACAGTAGCTCCAGTTTCAACAGTTGCAGATTTTGTAGCATTTGTTGCTGTGTTTCCTTTAATTCCTGGCTCAGCATAAGTAACCTCTAAGATTACAGAAGCTGGCATATCTACTGATAGAGGTAAATCTGTTTCAGTATTAATTTGAACCATTACATTAGTTCCTTCTTTTAATAATCCTGGAGCATCCAAAATTGATTTATTTAAAGAAATTTGCTCAAATGTCTCATTATTCATGAAATGAAATTCATCACCTTCAGCATATAAAAATTGGTATGTTTGTGTTTCAACACGAACATCTTCGATTTTATGTCCAGCAGAAAATGTATTATCTAATACTTTTCCAGTTGTTAAGCTTCTTAATTTCGTTCTAACAAAAGCAGGACCTTTACCTGGTTTTACGTGAAGAAATTCAATGATTTTATAAATGTCGTGATTGTATTTGATACAAAGTCCGTTTCTTATGTCTGATGTTGATGCCATTATATTTTGTTTTATTTAATATTTTGTTTAATCGTTTAACCGTTTATTTGCTTTCGATTAAACGATAAAACAAATTCACGATAGAACTTTTTCTAGTAATTTCCTGAATATCCTTTCATAATTCCACGTGATGAGTTTCTGATAAAATCTAAGATTTCATCTCTTTCTGGAGTTGCTTCCATTTCACCTTCGATTATGCTAAGTGCTTGAGTTGTATTGTAATTTTTTTGGTATAAAATTCTATAAATTTCTTGAATTTCTCTGATTTTATCTGTGCTAAAACCTCTTCTTAAACCTACTGAATTAATTCCTACGTATGATAATGGTTCTTTCGCAGCTTTGGTATATGGAGGAACATCTTTTCTTACTAAAGAACCTCCTGATATCATTGCATGATCTCCGATATGAATAAATTGGTGTATTGCAGCCAAACCACCAATTACAGCATGGTTACCTACTACAACATGTCCTGCCAATGCAACACCATTTACAATAATTGCATTATTACCAATCTCACAATCGTGAGCAATATGAGCGTAAGCCATGATCAGACAATTGTTACCAAGAATTGTTTGTCCTGATGCAACTGTACCACGATTAATTGTAACACACTCTCTAATGGTACAATTATCTCCTATTATCGCTAAAGAATCTTCTCCTCCAAACTTTAAATCTTGAGGTACTGCAGAAATAACTGCGCCTGGAAAAATATTGCAATTTTTCCCTATTCGCGCACCTTCCATTATGGTTACATTTGAACCAATCCAAGTACCATCACCAATAACTACATTATTGTGAATTGTTGTAAAGGGTTCAATTACAACGTTTTTAGCGATTTTGGCGCCAGGATGAACATAAGCTAAAGGTTGATTCATCTGTATTTTTTATATTTTAAATTAAAATTGTCTTTTTTTTGAAACAATAAATCTAAATAATTAACTATTTTATTTATTGTTTTCTTGCAATTTGCGCCATTAACTCTGCTTCGGTAACTAATTTACCATTTGCATAAGCATTTGCTTGCATGTGACAAATTCCTCTTCTTATTGGAGAAATTAATTCACATTTAAATATTAACGTATCTCCAGGTAATACTTTGTGTTTGAACTTAACATTATCTATTTTCATAAAATAAGTCAAGTAATTTTCTGGATCAGGAACGGTACTCAATACTAAGATTCCTCCTGTTTGTGCCATTGCTTCTACAATTAAAACACCCGGCATAACTGGTGCTTCAGGGAAGTGACCAACAAAGAAGTTTTCGTTCACGGTAACATTTTTCAATCCTACAACATGACTAGACGACATTTCAATAATTCTATCGATCAATAAAAATGGAGGTCTATGAGGTAAAACCGACATGATTTTATGAATGTCCATCAATGGTTCTTGATTTAAATCATAAACAGGTACATGGTTTCTCTGTTCTATTTTTATAATTTTAGCTAATTTTTTAGCAAACTGAGTATTTACAAAATGCCCTGGTTTGTTAGCAATAATTTTACCTTGGATTCTTACTCCAATTAAAGCTAAATCTCCAATAACATCAAGTAATTTATGTCTTGCTGCTTCGTTAGGATAATGTAAAGTAAGATTATCTAAAATACCGTTTGGTTTAACAGTTATCTTATCTTTTCCAAAAGCTTTCTTTAAATTCTCCATTGTAGAGTCAGATATTTCTTTATCTACATACACAATTGCATTGTTTAAATCTCCACCCTTGATTAATCCGTGCTCTAAAAGAGATTCTAATTCATGTAAAAAGCTAAATGTTCTTGAATTAGAAATTTCTGATTTAAAATCAGCAATACTTTTTAAGGTTGCATTCTGTGTTCCTAAAACTTTAGTACCAAAATCAACCATAGTTGTTACTTGGTAATCATCACTTGGCATAACAAGAATTTCACTTCCTGTTGCTTCGTCTGTAAAAGAGATTACTTCTTTAACAACATATACATTACGTTGTGCTTCTTGCTCTTCTATTTCAGCTTTTTCGATCGCTTCAACAAAATATTTTGAAGAACCATCCATGATAGGAAGTTCTGATGCGTTTAATTCGATTATAACATTGTCTAAATCACAACCAACCAATGCCGCTAAAACGTGCTCTGGTGTTTGAATTTTAACACCTAATTTTTCTAAATTTGTACCTCTTTGAGTATTTACTACATAATTAGCATCAGCCTCAATGATAGGGTGACCTTGCAAATCAACTCTCACAAAAGTAAATCCATTATTTATTGGAGCAGGCTTAAAAGTCATTGTTACTTCTTTCCCAGTGTGTAGTCCAACTCCTGTTAGTGAAATTTCCTTCTTGATGGTCTTCTGTTTAACCATTATTTCCATTTTTTTGGTTTAATATTTGTTTTTTTAATTCTTCTAGTTCAGCAACGATTTTAGGTAAATTCTTAAAGTGAACATACGATTTGTTAAAATCAGTATATCCAAGTGAAGGTGTTCCTTGTAAAATTTCGTCGTCTTTAATATTTCTGGCAACACCAGATTGAGCTTGTAATCTAACATTGTTTCCAATGGTTAAATGCCCTGCAATACCTACTTGTCCTCCAATCATAACGCTTTTGCCAATTTTTGTAGAACCAGCAACGCCTGATTGAGCCGCAATTACGGTGTTCTCACCAATTTCTACATTATGGGCAATCTGTATTTGATTGTCTAGCTTCACTCCTTTTCGGATAATTGTAGATCCTAAAGTTGCTCTGTCTATAGTTGTATTTGCTCCAATATCAACATTATCTTCGATAATTACATTCCCAATTTGCGGAACTTTACTGTAAATACCTTCTTCATTTGGCACAAAACCAAATCCATCAGCACCAATAATTGTTCCCGAATGAATTGTACAATTGTTTCCAATTATTGTCTCGGAATAAATTTTAGCGCCTGCAAAAATATGGACATTATTGCCAATAACAACATTATCTCCAATAAAAGAGTTAGGATAAATTTTGACATCATTACCTAAAACTACATTTTGCCCTACATAACTAAAGCTACCTAAATATAGATTTTCTCCATATTTTACACTTTCAGATAAGAAAGATTGTGGCTCAATTCCGTTTTTATTCAATTTTACTTGATTATAAAACTCTAATAATTTAGAAAATGACGCATAAGCATCATCAACTTTAATTAATGTTGTGCTAATTTCTGTTTCAGGTACAAAAGTATCATTAACAATTGTTACTGATGCTTTTGTTGAATATATATGATTGATATATTTAGGGTTAGCCAAGAAAGTAAGAGAGCCTTCTGTACCTTCTTCGATTTTAGATAAGCGAGAAACTTCTGCATTGGGATTCCCAACAACCTCACCTCCTAAAATTTCTGCTATTTGTTCTGCTGTAAATTTCATTGCGACAAAAATATAAAAAAATAGGTTTTAAATGTTAATTTTAGATCAGTTGTTTTGGAAAGCAGATGTAATACTTTGTTACCAATTTAGATAACGATTTCAAATTCAGCTGGTCTGAGGCTTCTACAACATCCTCAATTGTCTTATCTTTTTTTAATATTCGTATAGGTTCAGCTTCTTTACTGTAAGCTTGATTTTTTATTTTTCCTCTATATATAAAATAACTTGCGTCTAGTACTGATATATTGTTTTGAGCAGCAAATCGCTCTTTTAAACTTTGTAATTCTTCTAATGAAACTTTTTCACTAGTAAGCTTTATTTTTAGTAAATCTCTGTTTACTATCATTTTACTTAAAGTAGAGAGTATGAAATCATCATGTTTTTGCCAAGATTTTAAAGCTCCTATTATATCGAAATCATCTAATTGTGAAAACATATCTAATGTTTCAGGAGTAAAAGTCTCTAAGTTAATTTTGTTTTGCATAAAAAATAACAAAGCTTCACTGCAAGGAAGATGAATTCCTTTTAAAGTTAATTCTTTGGCTCTTTTTAAGACTTTTGTCAAAATAAGTTCTGCAACCAAACTAGTTTTATGTAAATAAGCTTGCCAATACATTAATCTGCGAGAAAGCAAAAACTTTTCAACAGAATAAATTCCTTTTTCTTCAATAACCAAAACATCATCTACTACGTTCATCATCTGAATTAAACGTTCAGAATTAACATTTCCTTCAGCTACACCACTATAAAAACTATCACGCTTAAGATAATCCATACGATCCATATCTAATTGACTAGATATTAATTGTAACATAAATTTCCTGTGATAATCTCCTTTAAATATCTGAATGGCAAGACTTAACTTACCGTTAAATTCAATATTTAATTGATTCATGAATAATAACGAAATAGCTTCGTGATTTACATCCTCAACAATACTTCTCTCCATAGCATGAGAAAATGGGCCATGTCCAATGTCATGTAGTAAAATAGCTACATACAGTGCGTTTTCTTCTTCTGCAGAAATTATAACATCTTTGAAACGTAATGTTTCAATTGCTTTTTGCATTAAATGCATACAGCCTAAGGCATGATGAAAACGAGTATGATTTGCTCCAGGGTATACCAAATAGGACAGTCCCATTTGTGAAATTCGGCGTAAACGCTGAAAATAAGAATGCTCTATTAAATCATATATTAAAGCATTTGGAATGGAAATGAAACCATAAACGGGATCATTGAAAATTTTCAGCTTATTAATAATATTCACTATTTGGTTATTTTTTAGGTCAACAAATATAGCTAATTAAAGAGTTATTCTGTTTTACATTTTATGCAAAAAAGCAAACAAATAAAATTTTATAACGAAATGTTATCATAATTCTTTAAATTAGTACAACGAAAAGGCAATATTACGCTTTTTTTTAGGTAACAAATAATTAACACAAATTTAAGTTCGTTTAGTTCGGTAAATTGCGAACCAATTTTATCTTTGTCAAAAAAATTATGGAAACTAGTATACACAAGGAAAAAGAAGAGCTTATAGAGTTGTTCGGTAATCATTTCGAATCAGTGTATCATTTACCACCACTTTGCTCAAGAATTTTGGGACTATTGATTGTTGAAGCTTGTAAAACAGGTTTAACTTTCGAACAAATAGTTGAAAAAGTTGGCGCCAGTAAAAGTACAGTATCAACAAACTTAAATTTTCTATTAAAAATGGGAAAGATTGATTATTACACTTTACATGGTGATCGAAAAAAATACTTCAGGCCATCCCCTTTCAGTGAACGATTTGCGAATTATTTAAAAATAATTGAGATTGAAAAAAAAATAATTGATAAAATGATTACTTATAGAGAAAAAACAATGGATAGTCCAGAAGAAAGAATTAATCTAGAGCATGCGAAAGCATATAAAAGTCACGTTAAAAAAGTTGAAGAATTGTTGCAGGGAACAATTGCAGAATTCGTAGAAATAGAAAAAGTTAATAATAAATCATAAATCAAATTTAAATTCAAATGAAGAATATCACATTCTCCCTAATAGCTATCATGCTGGTTTTTGCGTCATGTAAAAAAAGGAAGAGCAAGCTCCACCACAAGGTCCGGCTCCGTTCCCAGTTAGAACAATTTCAGTACAAGATGCTGTAGTATACCAAGAGTATAGTGCAAATCTTGAAGGACAACATAACGTCGAAATCCGCCCAAAAGTAAATGGGTATATTCAGAAAATTTATGTTGATGAAGGGCAGGTTGTTAAAAAAGGACAATTACTTTTTAAACTTGAAACTCAAACTTTAAATCAGGATGCATCTGCTGCTAAAGCTTCTGTTCAGGCTGCTCAAGTAGAAGTTGACAGATTAAAACCGCTAGTTGACAGAAAGATTATTAGTATTGTTCAATTAGAAACTGCTAAAGCTAAACTAGCACAAGCAAAAAGTACTTATGGTAGTATTGCTGCAAATATCGGGTATGGAACAATTGTTTCTCCTGTAAGTGGAGTAATTGGAGGTTTACCTTTTAGAGAGGGAAGCTTAGTTAGCGCTACCAGTGAAGTACCTTTGACAACTGTATCAGATACAAAAATTGTTCGTGCTTATTTCTCAATGAATGAAAAACAGCTGTTATTGTTTAATAAAACTTTTAAAGAAGCAACTACTGCAGAAAAATTAAAATCAGCACCACCAGTTTCATTGATTTTAGTTGATAATACTGAATATGACCAAAAAGGAAAAATTGCTACAATGAATGGTTTAGTAGATCCTGCAACAGGAAACACACAATTTAGAGCAGATTTTAACAATCCTCAAGGTATATTAAGAAGTGGTAGCACAGGAATTATCCGTTTACCTATCGAACAAAAAAATGTAATGTTAGTACCTCAAAATGCAATTTTCGAAGTGCAAGGAAAACAAACACTTTATGTTGTTGAAAAAGGAAACAAAGTAAAATCTACAATTGTTGAAACAAACGGAACTTCAGGTTTAGATTTTATCGTTACTGGTGGATTAAAAGATGGAGACGTTGTAGTTGTAGAAGGAGCATCTAAATTAAAAGATGATATGGAAATTACACCACAGCAAGTTAAAGATGCAGCAATTGATGCAGCAGAAACAAAAAATACTACAGCTAAAAAATAATAAAAGATGTTAAAGACGTTTATAGAAAGACCAAGTTCTCTCGACGGTAATATCTATCTTAATCACCATATTAGGTGTTTTAGGATTGATGTCATTACCTATAGAACAATACCCAGAAATTGCCCCTCCAACTGTTCAGGTAACTGCAACATATACAGGAGCAAATGCTGAAACAGTATTAAATAGTGTTGTTATTCCTCTAGAAGAAGAAATAAATGGTGTGGAAGGAATGACATACATGACATCTTCTGCAGCGAATGATGGTTCTGCAAAAATATCTGTTTATTTTGAACTTGGAGTTGACCCAGATATTGCTGCGGTAAACGTTCAAAATAGAGTTTCTCGTGCTACCAGTAAATTACCGCAAGCAGTTGTTCAAACTGGAGTTACAACACTGAAAAGTCAGACAAGTGCTTTGATGTTTTTTGCTTTGTATTCGAACAACAAAGATTTTGATGAAACGTATATTCAGAATTATGCCAAAATTAAATCTTGTACCAAAATTGCAGCGTGTTTAGGGTGTAGGGCAAGTAAATGTTTTTGGAGCCAAAGATTACTCTATGAGAATCTGGATTAATCCAGAAAAAATGGCTGCTTACGAAATATCACCAAAAGATATTCAGGCAGCATTGCAAGAGCAAAACGTAGAAGCTGCTCCAGGTAAATTTGGAGAAAATGCTGACGGAATTTACGAATATGTAATTAAATATAAAGGACGTCTTTCAGAAATTAAAGACTATGAAGATATCGTAATTAAAGCTACAGGTAATGGGAATTTCGTTCATTTAAAAGATGTTGCAACTGTAGAGTTGGGCGCTTTTAATTATGGAAACAAGAATATAGCAATGGGTAAACAAGGTGTTGCTGTTGGTATATTCCAAACTTCAGGTTCGAATGCACAAGATATTATTACCGAAGTTATGACTATTTTGGAAGATACTAAGCCAGACTTTCCTAAGGATGTAGATTACGTAATTCCGTATAATACTAAAACGTTTCTTGATGCATCGATTGAAAAAGTAATTTCAACATTGATTGAAGCTTTTATATTGGTGTTTATAGTAGTGTTTTTATTCTTACAGGATTTCCGTTCTACATTAATACCTGCAATAGCAGTTCCAGTAGCAATTGTAGGTACATTTTTCTTCCTACAGGTATTTGGATTCTCTATCAATATGTTAACATTGTTTGCAATGATTTTGGCTATTGGTATTGTGGTCGATGATGCGATTGTCGTCGTCGAGGCTGTACATGCTAAGTTAGATGAAGGTGTGAAATCAGCGAAAGAAGCTACTGTTTCTGCAATGAGTGAAATTACAGGAGCTATTATTTCTATCACATTAGTAATGTCTGCGGTATTTATACCAGTATCATTCTTGAGTGGGCCTTCAGGAGTTTTTTACCAACAGTTTGCTATTACATTGGCAATTGCAATTTTGATTTCGGCTATTAATGCATTGACTTTAAGTCCAGCCTTATGTGCGCTATTCTTGAAGCCTCATGAAGCCTCTGAGCATCATCATAAAAATTTCAAAGATAGATTCTTCATTGCTTTCAATACTAGTTTTGATAGAATGAATAATAAATATGTTAAGTCTTTAGGGTTCTTAGCAAGAAAGAAATGGGTTGCAATATCAGGATTGATCGTATTTTGTGTAATTACTATCTTTTTATTCCAAACTACACCTTCAGGATTTATTCCTAACGAGGATAGAGGAATTATCTTTGCCGATTTAACACTTCCTCCAGGAACAACAATCGAGAAAACTCAAAAGGCAGTTAATGAATTGGATTCTATTTTAGCTTCAATGGATATTGTCGAATCACGAATGAGTGTTGTTGGTTTTAGTTTATTGAATAGTGTAAATGGTGGATCTTACGCCTTTTCTGTAATCAAATTAAAAGACTGGGAACACCGTAAGGAGGCGAATCAATCAGTAGACGCTGTTGTTGGTGAACTATTCGGAAGAACAGCACATTTTAAAGATGCCAAAGCATTATTTTTTACACCTCCGAGTGTACAAGGTTTTGGATCTGCAGACGGATTTGAATTAAAAATTCAAGATAAAGGTGATGATGATTGGGCAACAGTAAGTAAAGTAAGTAATGAGTTCTTAGGTGAATTAATGAAAAGACCTGAAATTCAATATGCTGTTACAAACTTCAACCCTAACTTTCCACAATATCAAATGGATATTAATGTAGAAAGAGCTAAAAATGCGGGGGTTTCAGTTTCAGAAATTTTTAATACCATGCAAGGGTATTACGGTGGATTGTATACTACAGATTTTAATAAATTTGGAAAACAATATCGTGTGATGATTCAGGCAAAACCTTCTGAAAGAGCAACTCTTGAATCAATTAATACTATTTATGTTAAGAATGCTGCAGGGAAACAAGTAGCTATAAATCAGTTTGTTGATTTTAAAAGAATTTATGGACCAGAAGCTGTTGCACGTTTCAACTTATTAAAAGCTGTAAACGTAAATGGTAAAGCAAAACCAGGATATAGTTCTGGAGATGCAATTAAAGCAGTTCAGGAAGTAGCAGCGCAACATTTGCCTAAAAGTTATACTTACGAATTCTCTGGAATGACACGTGAAGAGATTCTTGCAGGTAGTCAGGCTGCGGGTGTATTCTTGTTGAGTTTGATTTTTGTATATTTCTTATTAAGTGCACAATACGAAAGTTATTTAGTACCATTGTCAGTATTGCTTTCATTGCCTGTAGGTATTGCTGGAGCTATTGGTTTTGTGAAATTAGCTGGATTAGAAAATAACATTTATTTCCAGGTAGCCCTGATAATGCTTATAGGACTACTGGCCAAAAATGCCATTCTGATAGTTGAATTTGCTATACAAAGACGACGACACGGAATGGACTTGACAGAGGCTGCGATAGAAGGTGCAAAAGCACGTTTACGTCCTATTTTAATGACCTCTCTTGCCTTTATCTTTGGTTTAATGCCTTTGGCTTTTTCTTCAGGAGTTGGTGCAGTAGGTAACCGTTCAATCGGTATGGGAGCTGTAGGTGGAATGTTGATAGGAACAATTTTTGGAGTATTTGTAATTCCGATTTTGTTTATTATTTTCCAAAGCTTACAAGAAGAATCTCTGGAAAACCATTTACAGAGCAACAATCAGATGTTACACTTTTAGACGAAGAAAATGAAAAATAATGTATATAAAATAGTAACTGTTGCCTTCACGGCGACAGTTATGCAATCCTGCTTCGTTGCAAAAGATTACGAAAGACCTAAGGATATTAAAACTGAGAATTTATATAGAACTGAAGTAGTCGCAAAAGATAGTACTTCAATGGCAAATCTTTCTTGGGATAAAATTTTTACGGATCCTATTTTGCAAGGTTATATCAGAAAAGGATTGGAAAACAACTTAGATATCCGAATTGCAATGCAAAACATTGCGGCGGCCGAAGCATCAATGAAACAAGGAAAAGCAGGGTACTTCCCTACTCTTTCGGTTGGTACAGACTGGACGCATCAACAGTTATCAAAAAACAGCCAATTTGGTGCTTTACTTCAAAATCGTAGTACCGATCAATATCAAGTAGCAGGAACATTAGGTTGGGAAGCTGATATTTGGGGGAAAATAAGAAGTAATAAACGTGCAACAAATGCCGCTTACTTACAAACTACTGCTGCAAATCAAGCTGTAAAAACACAGTTAATTGCAGATATTGCATCAACTTATTATCAGTTAATTGCAATAGATGAGCAAATTAAATTATCAGAAGAGACTTTGATTAACAGAATTGAAAGTGTTGAAACGATTATTGCTTTAAAAGATGCAGGAAATGTAACTGAAGTTGGAGTTAAACAAACAGAGGCTCAAAAATATGCTACAGAAATTATCATCGCTGATTTAAAAGTTAGCACGATACTTTTTGAAAACAAAATGAGTATTCTTTTAGGAACAGCACCGACTAAAGTAGAAAGAAGCAGTTTTGAAGTTCAAAAAATGCAACCAGATATTACACTTGGTGTACCTGCTACTTTATTAAGAAACAGACCAGATGTAATTGCCGCAGAATATAATTTGATCTCAAATTTTGAAAGAACTAATGTTGCAAGAAGTAACTTTTATCCAACATTTAAGATTACTGCAACTGGAGGATTACAAAGTATAGATCTTAAAGAGTGGTTCAGTTCAAATTCGTTTTTTGCTAATATTGTAACAGGATTAACACAGCCAATTTTTAATCAACGTTTGAATAGAACAAATTTAGAAATAGCTAAAGCAAATCAAGAAAAAGCATATATACAGTTTGAGCAATCATTACTTAATGCTAAAGAGAAAAGAAGTTTCTGATGCATTAGCTCAGTATAACAACGAAACCCAAAAAATTGTAATTCGCCAGAAACAAGTAGATGCATTAAAAGCAGCTACAGATTATTCAGATGAATTGCTTAAATATCGTTTAGTAAATTATTTAGAAGTTCTTTTCTGCAAAAGACAATGCGTTGAATGTAGAGTTAACTTTAATTGATAATAAATTTTCACAATATAATGCCGTTATTCGATTCTATAGAGCTCTTGGTGGTGGATGGCAATAAGATTTCATAATTAGGTTACTTATTAATTTTTATATTTAAACCACTAGGTACTTTTATATTCAGTGGTTTTGTTTTTTTATACTAAAAATTATCATAATATTAATAAATAGCCGTTTTAAAAAGAAGTAAATTGCCACTTAGATTTAATAATTTTGAATAAGCTATATAATATGGATAAGATAAAAATACTTTGGGTTGATGATGAAATCGACTTATTAAAGCCACACATACTATTTCTAAAGAAAAAAAATTATGTAGTAACGACTTGTAATAATGGTCTTGATGCAATTGCTATTTTTGAAGAAGACAATTTTGATATCGTTTTTCTAGATGAAAATATGCCTGGAATGAGTGGATTAGAAACACTTTCGGAAATGAAAGAAAAAAAATCAACCATTCCGATGATTATGATTACCAAAAGTGAAGAAGAGTATATCATGGAAGAAGCCATCGGTTCTAAAATAGCTGATTATCTAATAAAACCGGTGAATCCAAATCAGATTTTATTGAGCTTAAAGAAAAATCTGGATCACTCAAGATTAATTTCTGAAAAAACGACATTAGATTATCAAAAGGAATTCCGAAAAATAGCTATGGAAATGGCAATGGTGAATTCTTATGAAGATTGGATCGAATTGTATAAAAAATTAATATTTTGGGAATTAGAACTGGAGAATATTAATGATCAAGGAATGATTCAAATTTTGGAGTCTCAAAAAGTTGAAGCTAACTCACAGTTTGGTAAATATATAGAACGTAATTACGAAGATTGGTTTGCTCCAAAAGCAGATAAACCAATTCAATCCCATACTTTGTTTAAAGAATTGGTAGTTCCAGAAATTAGAAGAAAGACAAACCAATCTTGTTTGTAGTAATAGATAATTTGCGTTACGACCAGTGGAAATCATTTGAAACTGTAGTAGGAAACTATTATAAGTTAGAAAAAGAAGTTCCTTATTTCTCTATACTTCCAACAGCAACTCAATATGCGAGAAATGCAATATTTTCTGGTTTACTGCCTATAGAAATGGAAAAACAATTTCCTGAATATTGGAAAAATGATGTAGAAGACGGAGGTAAAAATTTATACGAAGCTGAGTTTTTAAGTGCGCAATTAAAACGATTGGGATTAAATATAAAAGAAGATTATTTTAAAATTACCAATTTAGCAAGTGGAAAAAAACTGGCTGAAAATTTCAAGGCACTTAAAAATAATGATCTTGTCACAGTAGTTTACAATTTTGTTGATATGTTATCGCATGCTAAAACTGAACTGGATGTTGTAAAAGAGTTAGCTTCAGATGATAAAGCATACCGATCGTTGACATTGAGCTGGTTCAAAAATTCTCCACTCTTAGAAATTATACAGCAAGCTCAGCATTTAGGATTTAAATTAATTCTTACTACAGATCACGGTACAATCAATGTGAAAAATCCATCAAAAGTGGTAGGAGATAAAAATACAAGTTTAAATCTGCGATACAAAACTGGGCGTAGTTTAACTTATGAGCATAAAGATGTGTATGTTGTAAAAGAACCAAAAAAAATAGGATTACCTGCTATAAATATGAGTAGTTCGTTTATTTTTGCAAAAAATGATTTGTTTTTGGCTTACGTAAATAATTACAATCATTATGTGAGTTATTATAAAAATACCTATCAGCATGGTGGAATTTCATTAGAAGAATGATTATCCCATTCTTGATATTTAATCCTAAGTAAGATAAGAAGTATTTGGTAACTGCTTACTATAGTGGTAGTAATGAATTAAAATTTAAAAAAATATAAAAATCAAAATGGAAGTTATTTTTTCGTTAGATCAAATTCAGGAAGTTGCGAAACAAATTTTAGCTCAAAACCCAAATAAAATTCTCCTTTTTAATGGAGAAATGGGGGCTGGTAAAACAACGCTAATTAAGCAGTTATGTAAAAGTCTAGGGATTCAGGATGCTACAAGTAGTCCAACTTTTTCCTTAGTGAATGAATATCAAACAAATGACAATCAGATAGTTTATCATTTTGATTTTTATAGATTAAATCATGAAACTGAAGCTTTGGATATGGGAGTTGATGACTATTTATATTCTGGAAATTGGTGTTTTATAGAGTGGTCAGATAAAATTTCAAGTCTAATTCCAAATGAACATTCTGTTATTACAATCGAATTATTACCTGATGGGAAGCGTTTATTGAAGTTAGTTTAATTTTATTCTTAATTTATACTTCTTGAAGTAAAGCGTATTAGCCTTGGGAATACTGTTTTATTAAAAACTTTTTACGTAATTTGTACTCTTAATTTTGCATATACAATGTCAATAACGATAACTCCATTTACGAAACAAGATTTGTTGCCTCAAGAAGAAAAACTTGAGATTGCCAAATATAAGAGAGAACTATTTATTGGGATTCAGGTGCTGCCTCCCTAACAACAGGAGCATGTG